>CAZSZS010000115.1:0-27030 GCA_964611275.1 uncultured Eubacteriales bacterium | reverse complement strand
ATGGTGATGCCTGGAGATAATGTAACCCTTGAGGTCGAGTTGATAACCAATGTGGCCATGGAGAAAGGCCAGAGGTTTGCCATAAGAGAGGGAAGCAGAACCGTTGGAGCCGGAACGGTTACCGAAGTCATCGAATAGTCATTTCATAGAGGACTCTCATAAAGAGAAAGAGATAGAAAACAAATAAAATGAGGAAAAGCGAGGAACAATAAAATGGATAAAATCAGGATAAGGCTCAAGGCGTTTGATCACCGTTTGCTTGATCAGTCTGTGAAGGATATCGTGATAAAAGCAAAGAGAACCGGTGCGACCATTTCAGGCCCTATTCCTCTTCCTACGAATATACACAAATTTTGTGTTCTTCGCTCTCCCCATGTAGACAAAAGATCCAGAGAGCATTTCGAGATGAGGGTCCATAAAAGACTTATTGATATAAATAATTATAACAATGATACCATTGAGGAACTTCAAAAGTTAGATCTTCCAGCTGGGATCGACGTAGAGATACAGGCGTTTGGAGAGGGAGAGTAATCATGATCCAAGGATTAATCGGCAAAAAAATCGGGATGACCCAGACCTTTGACAAGGAAGGGAACGCTGTGCCCGCAACGGTTATTCTAGCAGGGCCTTGTACGGTTATACAGAAAAAGACAATGGAAAAAGACGGCTGCGCCGCACTTCAGATCGGATTCTATGATAAACACACAACTAAAAAGTTTACAAGAGCCTCTGCCGGGCATTTTAAGCAGGCTGATGTTCCTCCCACTAAAATATTGAAGCAGTTTCTCTACCAGAAGGACAGCGAGGTCAAACCAGGGGACCAATTTTTTGTTGATTTGTTCAAAGAAGGCGAAAAAGTAGATGTAGTCGGCATAAGCAAAGGAAAGGGATTCACAGGAGTCGTCAAAAGATGGGGGTTCCATGGAGGTAAAGATACCCATGGATCCATGTTTCACCGCCATCCGGGATCCATAGGCTGTTCAGCTGATCCTTCCAGAGTCATGAAAGGGAAGAAACTGCCAGGCCATATGGGAAACAGTAAAGTAACGGTGAAAAATTTGACTGTTCTACAAGCAAAGAAAGAAGACAATCTTTTGGTCGTCAAGGGGTGTATTCCCGGAGCTAACGGAGGTTATGTTTATATAAAAAAAGTGAAATTTAATAAGCCATCGCAAAAAAAAGAGATAAAAGGGTAAACAATGCCAAAGGTAAACGTACTTGATCAAAGTGGAAAGAAATTAAAAGAGCTGAATGCTCCGGATGATGTTCTTTCTTATTCTGCCAGTGAGCATCTTCTCTATGAAGCGGTTATTAATTACAGAGCCAACCAAAGGCAGGGAACAGCCTCCACAAAGACAAGAAAAGAGGTAAGAGGAGGAGGCAAGAAGCCGTGGCGGCAGAAAGGAACCGGGAGAGCCCGGGCCGGAAGCATTCGTTCCCCTATATGGAGAAAAGGAGGGATTACATTCGGGCCGCATCCCAGAAGTTACTCTTATAAATTACCGAAAAAAACAAGAACAAATGCCATCAAATTTGCTTTGTCTCAGAAATATAAAGAAGAACAGATCACCATAGTGAAAGACTTACAGTTCGAAAAGCCGAGAACCAAGGACGGAGTGAGTCTCTTGGAGAGCTTGGGATTAGACTCCGCATTGATTGTGGATTCTCATGAAAACAAAAATTTAATATTATCCATGAGAAACATACCCGGGGTTAAGATTGTTGATTATAATCAGATTAATGTATATGATATTTTAAATCACAAGAGCCTTGTTTTTTCTCAGCAGTCATTTGATTTATTAATGGAGAAGCTAAAGTGAGCGTTAAAGACCCTTATAAAGTCATTATAAAGCCTGTTATTACTGAAAAGAGCACATGGCTGAAAGATATAAACAGAGATGTCTGTTTTGAAGTAGCACGAAGTGCCAATAAGATTGAAGTAAAAGAAGCTGTGGAAAAATTGTTTAATGTGAAAGTGGACAGTGTCCGGATAGTCAAAAAAAAGGGAAAAACAAAACGAGTGGGAAAGAATATTGGAAAAACAAAGGACTGGAAAAAAGCTTATGTGAAATTGAAGAAAGGCGAAAAGATGATAGAATATTTCGAGGCGGTATAAAATGGGACTAAAGACATTCAAGCCAACTTCAGCCGGTCTTCGCCACAGGACAGGTGTTATCTATGATGACTTGACTAACGATAAACCGTACAAGCCTTTGCTGGAGCCGATAAAAAAGAAAGGCGGAAGAAATTCCCGGGGACAAATCTCTGCGCGGCACCGAGGAGGAGGGAATAAGCGCCAGTACAGGATCATAGATTTTAAAAGGAATAAGAAAGGTGTTCCCGGTATTGTTGAGACAATCGAATATGACCCGAACCGCTCCTCTTTTATTTCCTTGATCAAGTACAAGGATGGAGAGAGGAGATATATTCTTGCTCCCCGGGGTCTGAAAAAAGGACAAACCATTATTTCTGATGACAAGCAGGTAGACATTCTGCCTGGGAATGCGATGCCTCTCAGGAATATACCTTTGGGGATGATTATACACAACATAGAGCTTCGAAACGGAAAAGGAGGGCAGATCGCCAAATCCGCGGGTACCGGAGCTCAGATATTAGCTAAAGAAGGGGACTATGCACAGGTCAGGCTTCCCTCTTCTGAGATAAGAAAGATACACCTGGACTGCCGCGCCACTATTGGTGAGGTCAGCAACCCCGACCACCAGAACATTTCCATAGGGAAAGCCGGAAGGAAAAGAAATATGGGAAGAAGGCCTCATGTTCGAGGAACAGCAATGAATCCCATAGATCATCCACACGGTGGCGGTGAAGGAAAGGCTAAAGGAGGCCGGCATCCTGTTTCACCTACAGGCCAGCCGGCAAAGGGATACAGGACCAGGCGAAACAAAAGAACACAGGACTTTATCGTAAGGAGAAGGAGTAGATAATAATGGGCAGGTCGCTAAAAAAAGGACCTTTTGTTGATGAGTCGCTTTTGAAAAAAATCGAGTCGATCGAATCTGCAAAAGACAAGAAAAAAGTCATAAAGACATATTCAAGGCGTTCCACCGTGATTCCGGAAATGGTCGGGCTTACGATCGGTGTCCATAATGGAAGGAAATTTATTCCCGTATTTGTTACGGAAAACATGGTAGGTCATAAACTGGGAGAATTTTCTCCTACGAGAACGTTTAAAGGGCACACATCTAAAACAGCTAGGGCTATAAAGATAAAGAAATAAAATGAAAGAACAAGATATCATTTCCAAAGCCACGGCCAGACATGTGAGGGTCTCTCCCAGAAAGTGCCAGCTGGTTTCAGACCTGATCAGGGATAGATATGTAGGGGAAGCACTGACTATACTTAAGTTTTCTAATAAGAAGAAGATCAGTTCTATCCACGAGAAACTGCTGCGTTCTGCCATCGCCAATGCCCAGCAGAAGAGTCCGGATGTGGATGTGGATGACCTTTATATCGGAGCGATATTCGTTAATCAGGGGCCTGCTTGGAAACGGTTTAGAGCAGCGGCAATGGGCAGGGCCGTGAGAATCCTTAAAAGGACAAGTCATATATCTATATTTTTAGAAGAAAGAAAAGGGAGATAACAGTGGGCCAAAAAACACATCCTTATGGTTTCAGGCTGGGATTCAATAAAGACTGGAGCTCTAAATGGTTTTCAAGCGGGGAAGAATACAGGCGGTTTGTACATGAAGACCTGAAAATGAAGAAGATGGTTAAAGACCTCTACAACCATGCCGGTATATCTGAAGTCAATATAGAAAGAATTGGCCCCAAGATAAGAGTCATTGTTTACACAGCCCGCCCCGGAATCGTCATAGGAAGAGGGGGAAGGGAGATAGAAAGTTTAAAAGAGCGCCTGCAGGAAGTCACAAAAAAAGAAATTTATATTGATATAAGAGAAGTGGATAAACCCGAGTTGAATGCCATTTTAGTGGCCCAGGGAATAGCCCTGCAGCTTGAAAAAAGGATCGCTTACCGCAGGGCCATGCGCAGAGCCGTTAATATGGCAGTCAAGCTGGGAGCCAAAGGAATAAAAGTCATGTGTTCCGGAAGACTGGGTGGAGTGGAAATAGCGCGCTCCGAATGGTATTTAAAGGGGCAGTTGAAGCTTCAGACTCTCAAAGCAGATATTGATTATGGCTTTACTGAAGCTCATACGAATTACGGAAATATTGGTATTAAAGTCTGGATATATAACTCGGATAAAGAAAAAGAGAAAATGACATCCCGAACTGATGAAATTGAGGAGATTTAACCATGTTAATGCCAAGCAAAGTCAAGCACCGAAAGCAGCAGCGGGGAAGAATGAAAGGAAAGGCTCTCCGTGGAGGAAATCTGTCATTCGGACAGTTTGGACTGCAAGCTCTGGAACCTTGCTGGATGACGGCGAGACAGATCGAGGCAGGGCGAGTGGCCATTGGTCGTTTTCTCAGGAGAAAAGGAAAGCTCTGGATCAGAGTTTTTCCCTGGAAGCCTGTAACGAAAAAACCAACAGAAGTAAGAATGGGAAAAGGAAAAGGAGACCCCGAATTCTGGGTTGATGTGATTAAACCCGGGCGGATGATCTATGAACTAGGTGGAGTCGAGGAAGGCACAGCGAAAGAAGCCATGAGGCGGGCAGACAATAAGCTTCCGATAAAGACTCGATTCGTATCACGTGATAGCAGGGAATTAAAATGAAGCCACAAGAAATAAGAGAAATGTCTGAACCTGAGCTGGATAACAAGAAAAGCGATCTGGAAGACCAGCTTTTCAAATTGAGATTTCAGGAGTCCCTTGGGCAGCTTGAGGATGTCAAGAAGATCAAGAATATCAAAAAAGACTTAGCGAGAATAAACACCATACTTACTGAAAAGAAAAGAGGAAAAAAAGAGAATGAATGATACCATAGCCAGAAAAAAAGAAAAGACCGGTGTTGTTATTGGAAATGAGATGAAGAAGACGGTTAAGGTTGTTGTAGAGCGTCAGGTAAGGCATCCGCTGTATAAAAAAGTCATAAAAAAGAGAAAAAAATACATTGCCCATGATGAGCTGGAAAAATGCAAGATCGGAGATGTCGTAAAGATCGTTGAAACCAAGCCCTTAAGTAAGACTAAACGATGGAGAGTCAAGGAAATCATCGATTTAGCTCCGGGAGACACACAAAGACAAAATGGAGACAGGGAATAACGGACAATGATACGTTCAGAAACAATGCTTACGGTTGCTGATAATTCAGGAGTCAGGAAAATACTATGTATCACTCCTTTAGGAGGAGGAGTGGGAAAAGATGCTGCTGTCGGAGACATAATCTCTGCATCGGTAAAAGTAGCTCAACCGGAAAGTGAGCTTCCAAAAGGAAAAATCGTCAGGGCTGTTATTGTGAGAGCGAAAAAAGAGTTAAGGCGGAAAGACGGTTCTTATATTCGATTCGATGACAATGCTGCGGTTATCATTAACGCCCAGAGCGAGCCGGTCGGAACCCGTGTTTTCGGACCCGTAGCGCGGGAATTAAGGGAAAAGAATTTTATGAAGATCATTTCTCTTGCTCCGGAGGTGGTCTGATGAATAAGCTGAGGATAAGAAAAAACGATACGGTTATCGTAAAAAAAGGAAAAGACAAAGGAAAGACCGGAAAAGTATTGAAGGTCATCCCTGAGAAAAGAAAAGTCATTGTGGAGAAGCTTAATTTTGCAAAGGAATTCATCAGGCAGGACCAAAGTAAAAACATCCAGGGAGGAATCATGGAGAAAGAAGCTCCTATCCATATTTCCAATGTTATGATTTATTGTCAAGAATGCGGACAGGGGGTGAGAGTTAGGTATAAAGAGCTGGACGATGGTACAAGGGTCAGAGTGTGCAGTAAATGCGATGTGACAATTGAAAAGGCGGAATGAGGTCAAATATGAGCAGGCTTAAAGAAAAATTTGAAAAGGAAATCGTTCCCGAATTGATGAAGGAATTTTCTTTAAAGAATCCAATGGCCGTCCCAAGGGTTGATAGAGTCGTCATAAATATGGGTATCGGGGAGGCTCTGCAGGACATAAAAGCTCTGGATAAGGCTCAAGAGGAGTTGAGCTTTATAACAGGCCAGTGGCCTGCTGTTGGAAGGGCCAAAAAATCGATATCCACTTTTAAATTACGTAAAGGAAAACCAATCGCTTGTTACGTGACTTTGCGGAAAAAAAGGATGTATGAATTTATTGACCGTTTAGTGAACATCGTACTCCCGCGAGTCAGAGATTTCAGAGGTATTTCAGCCCGGTCATTTGATGGAACGGGGAATTATACTTTAGGTATTAAAGACCAGTTGGTCTTTCCTGAAATAGATTACACAAAAGTAAACAAGACAAGAGGCATGAATATAACATTTGTCACTTCTGCCGAAAATGACAAACAAGGTTATATTTTACTAAAAAAATTGGGAATGCCTTTTAGTGAGGAGTAACAAAGGAAGGGAAAAGTGGCTAAAAAATCATCTATTGCAAAACATAGAAAAAAGCCGAAGTTCCAAGTAAGATATAAAAACCGATGCCAGATTTGCGGCCGGTCCAAAGGTTATCTCAGGAAATTTGGCTTATGCCGGCTGTGCTTCAGGGAGTTAGCCTTAAAAGGAGATATCCCGGGTGTGACAAAGGCATCTTGGTAACAAAAAAGCGAGGTTTAATACTATGACTTTAACAGATCCTATTGCAGACATGCTTACAAGAATTAGAAATGCAGGGATGGTCAGAAAAAAAGAAGTCGACATTCCTTCCTCAAATATGAAGGTGTCCATAGCCAAAATATTAAAGGATGAGGGTTATATCAAAAACTATAAAGTCATTGATAATAAAAAGCAGGGAAATTTGAAATTATTTCTCAAATACACAAAAGAAAAAGAAAACGTCATTTCAGGTCTTGAAAGGGTGAGCAAGCCCGGATGCCGTATTTATTGCAAAAAAGACAGCATACCAAAAGTCCTTGATGGATTAGGCGTTGTTGTCATATCCACTTCTAGAGGTATCTATACTGGGAAAAAATGTGAAGAGATAGGGTTGGGAGGAGAAGTAATATGTCAGATCTGGTAAATATGAGGAGTAAAGGAAGGTAACAATGTCAAGAGTGGGTAAGAATCCAATCGCTATTCCTGATAAGGTAAAAGTGGAGATCCGTTCTGATAGAATCTTGTTCCAGGGCCCTAAAGGAAAGAATGAATCACCGCTTTTTGAAGGAGTCAAGCCGATATTAAAGGATAATGTTCTGGTTTTCCAAAGAAAAAGAGATGATCATCAGACTGCTTCCTATCATGGCCTTTCCCGCACTCTTGCTGCCAATGCCGTTAAAGGGATTACGGAGGGATTCTCAAAAAAATTGGAGATCGTAGGGGTCGGATTTAGGGCTAAGCTCCAGAAAGACAAGCTAGAGCTGAATCTGGGTTACTCAAAACCCGTGGTTTATGATATCCCCGAAGATGTTGAGATAGAACTGGAGAACCCGAACACTATAATCGTCAAAGGCATCAACAAACAGAGAGTGGGACAGGAAGCCCATAAAATCAAAAGTTTCAGGAAACCAGACTCATATAAACTTAAGGGGATCCGGTATTCGGGAGAAAGGCTAATAAAGAAAGAACGTAAGGCAGGAGTAGGAGCGACCGGTGTATAAAGATAAAGTCTACAAAAAGACAAAAGCTAAGCAGAGAATAAGAAAGAGAGTCAGAAATAAGATCAACGGAACTGCAGAAAGGCCGAGGCTTAAGGTAACCCGCAGTAACAGATACCTTTATGTCCAGGCTGTTGATGACATAAAGGGCATTGTTTTGGCATCGGCCTCTACTTTGGAAAAGGACCTCCGTAAGGAGAACAGCAGTAATAAAAACATTAAGGCGTCAGAGGCTCTCGGTAATACCATTGCTGAGAGATTAAAAAAAGAAAAAATAAAAGAGATTGTTTTTGATAGAGGTCATTACCCGTATCAAGGAAGGATCAAAACGCTGGCTGATTCTATGAGAAAGTCAGGCATTAAATTCTGAGTTGCCCTTAAGGAGGAGAAAGCGTGGAAGAAGAAAGATTTAAAAAGGAAGAAGCTGAGGAAGAAGAGGAATTAAAAGACCAGGTTATTTCCATACGAAGGACTATGAAAGTAGTTAAAGGAGGAAAGAATCTGAGTTTTTCTGCTCTGGTTGCCGTAGGAAATGAAAAGGGCCTGATAGGCATAGGGAAAGGAAAGGCCAGAGAGGTGCCTCCTGCCATAAAGAAAGGGGCTAAAGACGCAAAAAAGAACATGATTGAAGTTCCTCTTAAAGACACTACTATTCCCCACTTAATAAAGGGAGTGCACTGCGGTGGAGAGGTTATTTTGCGCCCGGCTTCCAAAGGAACAGGAATTATTGCCGGAGGGGCTGTGAGAGTTATTATGGAGTTAGCCGGAGTTAAAGACGTGCTGACAAAATCTGTAGGAAGCAACAATCCATTGAGCGTGGCGAACGCGACCATGGATGCTCTGAAGAAGCTGAAAAGCCCCGAGAAACTTTCAAAACTTAGGGATAAAGATAAGGATTTGATATGGCAGTAAAAGAGAAGAGAACAAATTCAAAAAAAGAGGAAAAAGCAACCTCAGAAAAGAAATTGAGGATAAAGCTTGTGCGCAGTTTGGTGGGGCGTCCCCGGAAGCAAAGAGAGGTAGTGCGGGGATTAGGATTGAGAAGGATAAATTCGGAAGTCACAAAAAAGGATTGTCCGGAAGTCAGAGGAATGGTAACCAAGGTATCTCATTTAGTCAATGTTGAGGAGTTGGGTAAAAAATGAAATTAAATGATCTTCATGCAGCAGAGGGTTCCCGTAAGAACAAGAAAAGAGTCGGCCGAGGGCCAGGCTCGGGAAGAGGGAAAACATCAGGCCGCGGCACAAAGGGCCAGAAGTCTATATCCGGGTATTCCAGAAAACTTGGATTTGAAGGCGGCCAGATGCCTCTTGTAAGAAGGGTTCCGAAAAGAGGTTTTACCAATATTTTCCGCCGGGAATTTTCTGAAGTGAATATTGACAAACTGAATAAAATAAACAAAAAAACCATTAAAATCGAGGACCTTATACAGAATGGTATTGTAAAAAAGAAATCGCAGCCTGTAAAAATATTGGGGAATGGGGATATGACAAGCCCCAAGACAATATATGCCCATAAATTTTCACAGTCCGCCAAAAAAAAGATAGAAAAAGCGGGCGGAAAAGCTGTTTTAATTGGAAGTGAATAATGCTAGAAAGTATAAGAAATATTTTCAGTATTCCCGATCTAAGAAAGAGGGTTCTGTTTACTTTGATGATTCTAGCTGTTTATAGAATCGGAGCCCAGATCCCGAACCCCGGTATAAGCAGTACTGCCCTGGCTGAATTCTGGAATGCGCAGAAAGGCACTATTCTGGGGATGGTTGATTTGTTCAGCGGAAGAAATATGTCGCGCATGACCATTTTCGCACTGGGTATCATGCCTTACATCAGTGCCTCGATTATTCTTCAGTTGCTGCAGGTCGTGTGGCCTTATCTGGAGAGACTGTCCAAAGAAGGAGAGCTCGGTAGAAAGAAAATCACTCAGTACACAAGATACGGGACTCTTATTATTTGTGTCATTCAGGCAACGGCGATCAGCATATTTCTTGAGACAGCTAAAACACCGGGTGGAGCGCCCATCGTACCCAATCCCGGCCTGGGATTTAAATTTTTAACCGTACTGACGTTGACTACCGGGACGGTTTTTATTATGTGGCTGGGAGAGCAGATTTCTGAAAGAGGAATCGGAAACGGCATCTCTCTCATCATATTTGCAGGGATTGTAGTGGGTTTTCCCCGGGGTGCTAATAGCATTCTGGAAGGATTAAGAACAGGAGATCTGACCATAATCCGTGTGATCTTTTTGGTTGCTTTGATGGTCGCTGTGATCGCTGTTATTGTGTTCGTAGAAAGAGGGCAGAGACGGCTGCCTGTTTCTTATGCCAAAAGAGTGGTGGGCCGAAAGATATATGGAGGTCAGAGCACACATCTTCCTTTAAGAGTTAATACCGGAGGTGTTATTCCGATCATATTTGCTGCATCTGTGATCACCATTCCATCTACCATAGCCCAAATGATCAAAGTTCCCTTTATCCAACGTATAGCTGAACAGTTCCAAATGGGATGGCCGCTTTATAATCTGTTTTATATAGCGTCTATCATATTTTTCACTTATTTTTATGTTTCCATTATTTTTAATCCTTCTGATGTGGCTGACAATCTGAGGAAATACGGAGGATTTATACCAGGAATACGACCCGGCAAAAATACATCTGATTATATAGACAGCGTGTTATCGAGGCTCACATTAGTGGGGGCTGTTTATCTTGCAGCGGTCGCTATCATTCCGGAGATCCTGATCACAGGGTTTAAAGTTCAGCCCATACCCCTAATAGGTAATTTTTTGGACCGGAATCTTCCCGAATGGTTCACGCAGGGCCTGAATGTCCAGTTCTTTTTCGGGGGCACGTCTATTCTGATTGTGGTCGGTGTGGCCATGGATACCTTACAGCAGATAGAAGCACAGCTTGTCATGCGTCATTATGACGGATTCATGAGGCGCGGACGCATTAAGGGGAGGAGAGGATGAGGTTGATCCTTCTCGGGCCTCCAGGAAGCGGAAAAGGAACCCAAGGGGACCTTATTGAGGATAAATTCGGATTTCCAAAGATATCCGCTGGAGACCTTCTCAGAAGTGCGGTCAAACAAGGCACTCCTTCAGGTTTAAAGGCTAAAAAAAGTATAGATAAGGGTGAGCTGGTCGAGGACTATATCATTCTTGAGATGATAAAGGATAGGATCGGCAAAGATGACTGCAGGAACGGTTATACTCTGGACGGATTTCCTAGGAATGTGTCTCAGGCTGAGCTGCTGGAAGAGATAGGCCCGGAGAAGGAAGAAACAGCCATAGATATAAGAATAGACGATGAAACAGTGGTCAGGCGCCTCTCGTCCCGTTATATTTGTTCTGAATGCAATAATATATATAATATAAAGAACGCAGCCCCCACAGATGAAAAAAAGTGCGGCCGCTGCGGAGGGAAACTCGTTCAAAGAGAAGATGACAGTCCGGAAGTCATAAAGAAAAGGCTTTCCGTCTATCATAATGAGACCGAAAAGCTGGTCCGTTATTATAATAAAAAAGGAATTTATAAAGCGGTCGATGGAGAAGGCCGTATTGAGGAGGTCTTTCAGAGGATTTGCTCTCTAATAAATAAGATTTATATGCAGAGCAAGGAATGTGAAGTGTGAAAATGATTATCTACAAAAACCATAAAGAGATAGAATTGATGAGACGGAGCAATCGCATTGTAGCTCAAATCCTCAGTGAATTGAGAGAAAGAGTAAAACCCGGAGTCAAGACCATAGAACTGGATGAGTATGCTGAAAAAAGAACAAAGGAACTCGGAGCCAAACCTGCTTTCAAAGGATACCGTGGGTACCCTGCTTCCTTATGCACTTCCGTAAATGAAGAGATCGTACACGGCATTCCTTCATCCAGGACGCTTAAGGAAGGCGATATCATCGGCATGGATTTTGGAGTGGTTTATGATGGTTTGTACGGAGATGCGGCCATAACCGTTCCTGTGGGAGAGATTTCATCAGAGGCCGAGATGTTGATAGAGACCGTCAAAGTGAGTCTCAAGAAAGCTATTGAGCAGGTTCGAGTGGGAAACAGGATTTCTGATATATCGTTTGCCGTACAGAAGCATGTTGAATCCAAAGGGTTTTCAGTTATAAGAAGCTTTGTCGGTCACGGGATCGGATTTTCTTTACATGAGGAACCACAGGTTCCTAATTTCGGCTCCCCGGGCCACGGGCCTAGAATAAAGCCTGGAATGGTGTTGGCTATTGAACCTATGATTTCAGCAGGTGACTGGGACGTAGAAATACTGGAAGACAATTGGACAGCCATAACAAAAGATCGAAGCCTGTCCGCACATTATGAAAATACGGTCGCTGCAACCGAAAACGGACCGGAGATTCTGAGTGTGTTTGATAAAGCAATGATGAGTAACCAAAGGGAGAGCAAGAATGCCAAAGAAGGATGATGTGTATGAAACTGAGGGAACCGTTATCGAGACTCTTCCTAACGCCATGTTCAAAGTCGAGCTGCCGAACAAACACATCATTTTAGCGCACATATCTGGGAAAATGCGCAAGTATTTCATTCGCATTTTGCCCGGAGATAAAGTGCTGCTTGAGCTTTCGCCGTATGACCTGACAAAAGGAAGAATTATTTACCGTTTTAAATAAAGAGAATGAGGAAATAAAATGAAGGTAAGAACATCAGTCAAGAAAATGTGCAGAAACTGCAGGATCATACGAAGAAAAGGTGTTCTGAGAGTCATATGCAGGAACCCGAAACATAAACAAAAACAAGGATAGATGAGGAAAAAATGGCAAGAATAGCAGGAATAACACTTCCTTCTGAAAAAAGGATTGAAATAGGACTGACTTATATATATGGAATAGGGCGTTCACGCTCCAATATGATTCTGGAGAAAGTAAAGATAAATAAAGATAAAAAAGTGAAGGACCTTACGGAAGAAGAGATCAATAAAATAAGGAAGCAGATAGAGAAGGGAGAAAAAATAGAAGGAGACCTTAGACAGGATGTCTCAGGAGACATAAAAAGACTGATGGACATAGGGTCCTATAGAGGCCTGCGTCACAAAAAGAATCTTCCTGTAAGAGGGCAGAGAACAAAGACAAATGCCCGCACCAGAAAGGGACCTGCACGCAGTAAAATCAAGAGATAGGAAGGAATAACTGATGCCCAAGAAAAAAACAAAAACAAAAAAGAAAAAAGTAAAAAAAGATATTGGTTATGGTGTTGCAGACATCACATCCACTTTTAACAATACAATCATCACTATCACTGACCAGCAGGGCAATGTTGTCGTCTGGGGAAGCTGCGGTAAAGCCGGTTTCAGCGGAGCGCGAAAAGGCACTCCTTATGCCGCACAGTTAGCTGCACAGGAGGTGGGTGAAAACGCACAAGAAATGGGTGTCCGTTATGTTGATGTCAGAGTCAAAGGTCCTGGATCGGGGAGAGAATCTGCCATCCGGGCGCTTCAAGCCGCAGGATTGGAAATAAAATCTATAAGGGATGTGACTCCTTTACCGCATAATGGATGCCGGGGAAGAAAAAGGAGAAGGGTATAAAGGATCATTCTTTGAGGAGTTGAATATGGCCAGAAATAGAAAAAGCATTTGCCGTTTCTGTAGAGTTGAAAGGACGAAACTATTCCTAAAAGGGCATAAATGCCTTACGGATAAATGTCCTATGGAGAGAAAAGCTTATCCTCCGGGGGAGCACGGAAGAGCCAGGAGAAGGATTTTAGGATACGGAATCCAGCTTAGGGAGAAGCAGAAATTAAAAAGATTCTATGGAATGACTGAAAAACAATTTAAATTGTTTTTCAAGAGGGCGGAAAGAAAAAGAGGTGTCACAGGAGAAATTCTTTTATCCATGCTGGAGCGAAGGCTGGATAATGTTATCGCTCTCATAGGCTTTGCTCATTCCAGAGCTCATGCAAGACAGCTCATTACTCATGGACATTTCAGGAAAAACGGGAGGAAAGCAACCATCCCCTCAATGTTGGTCGAGAAAAATGATGTCATCTCTGTGCATGAAAGAGCAGAGGGAAACCATGAAGAGCTCCATGCCATTATAGAATCCCATCAAAATAAAGAAGTACCGGCATGGCTGAGTGTTAACAGAGAGGAGAAGACAGCAACCGTTGCTTCCTTTCCAAAACGGGAAGATGTCACTATACCTGTTGAGGAGAGACTGGTTGTGGAATTGTATTCCAAATAAATCGCAATAAATGGAATAAATAAGAAGGACTTCCTTTTAATTATAAAATGAAGTAAGGAGATTAGGGTACCAAAATAGGAGGAATCATGACAGAAACAGGATTTCAGAGGCCAAGACACATTGAATGTGATTTCGAAACACTGACAGATTTATATGGAAGATTTTTTGCTCAGCCTTTTGAAAGAGGTTATGGCATAACCATAGGAAATGCTTTGAGAAGAATACTAATTTCATCTATTACAGGTGCGGCTATAACGAATGTGCGGATACAGGGTGTTCTTCATGAGTTTTCATCTCTTCCCGGTGTTGTTGAAGACGTAACCGATATCATATTGAATTTAAAAAGCCTGCGTTTGAGAATGACAGGAAAAGAACCTAAAACCATGACATTAAAAGTCAAAGGTCCTGCGGATGCAAAGGCCTATGATATTGAGCATGATTCTGATATTGAAATACTGGATAAGGATGTGCATATAGCTTCTTTAGATGAACACGGGGAATTAGATGTGGAAATGATTGTAGAGAACAAAAGAGGATATATTCCCGCAGACCAGAATTACAACAAGGATTTAGGGGTTGACTTTATTCCACTTGATTCATCGCATTCACCTATTCTCAAGGTCAATTACAAGGTGGAACCCGCACGTGTCGGAAAGAGAATCGACTATGAGAAGCTGGATTTGGAAGTCTGGACCACGGGGGCCTTAGTGCCGCAGGATGCCATATCCAAAGCAGCTAAGATTCTGCGGGATCATCTTGTTATTTTCATGAATGTTGTGGATGAGCCGGTTAAAAAGGACGAAGAAGACGAAAAGGAAGAAATTCCCTATATGGATAAGTTTGAGATTTTGACAAAGTCAATTGATCATCTTGAACTTTCCGTCAGATCAAACAATTGCCTGCGCTCTGCAGGGATAAAATTGGTTTACGAGCTGGTCCAGAAAACCGAAGAAGAGCTGCTGAAGACAAAAAACTTCGGGCGGAAATCTCTGCTGGAAATAAAGGATACTCTCAAGGAGTTAGGTCTGGAATTAAACACGGAATTCCATGCTTCTTTGCTGGATAAAATTGATGAGTTCAAGGAATCCCAGGAAGAACCGGAAGAAGAAGAGGGAGAAGGAGAAGAAGAATGAGGCATTTGGTCAAACGGCACCGTTTAGGCAGAGATTCGGCCCAAAGGAAAGCCCTTCTGCGCAATCTTGTCACGTCCTTTTTAGAGAAAGAGCGGATAAAGACCACCAAAGCAAAGGCGAAAGCATTAAGACCCGTAGCTGAGAAAATGATCACACTGGCAAAAAAGGGGACTCTTCATTCAAGAAGAAAAGTATTAAGCTTTGTTTATAAAAAAGATGTGGTGAAAAAACTTTTTGATGATATAGGTCCCAGATTTTCGGAAAGGCCGGGCGGATATACCAGAATCATAAAGTTAGGGCCCCGTGCCGGAGACGGAGCAGAAATGGCTCTTATTGAACTCATCGGGACAGAGTTCGAGAAGAAGACCAAGAAAAAGGGAACCCCTGAAAAGAGAGCTAAAGCTGCAGCCGCCAGGGCCAAAAAATAACCTGCCTTATTTTTTATCAGATATCCAGAGCTTTTGACCAGGATAAATTTTGGAGTATCTGGTCAATCCGTTTATACTCAAAAAAACACTCAGCTTCATTCCGAATTGGCGGGCTATTTTGTAAGGAGTGTCTCCTGCCTTAACTATGTAAAAAGAAGTGCCCTCCGAAACCCCGGATTGAATGATGAGTTTTTGTCCTACATCCAGTCTGTTGCTTGTCAAATTGTTTGAATTTTTGATGTTTTGTATCGTGGTGCTGAAGGCATTGGCTATAAGATAAAGAGAATCACCGCGTTTTACCGTGTATATGAGTTTATCTCCTTCTCTGGAAAGGTTTCTGGAGGGTACGGGAATGCTCTGTGACCTTGAGCTTCCCGGGACTTTTAACCTTTGTCCGGGACGTATGAGATAGCGCCTTCCCAATCCATTCAGGCGGGCAATAGAAGAAATGGAAGTCCCGTATCTGCTGGCGATCTCTGATACAGTTTCTCCTCTTCTTACATAATGTATAAAATAAGTCGCTTCCGGGGGGATCCATCTGGGAAGGGAATCCAACGTTGAGGAAGCAAGTTCGAATGTTCCCATTGGGATTTTCAGAGTGTATTCGCTGTCAGGTGATGATTTATGTCTGAGTTCAGGATTCAGGTCAGCCAGCTTTTCCTCAGGCAGCCCTATTTTGGTCGATAAAGAGGATAATTTGACCGGGTGATTGATAGTAACGGTCTCATAGTTTAAAGGCGGTTCGGGAACGGGAAGGTCCATATCGTATTTCTCCGGATCGTTGATGATCAGGAGTGTGGCAATGAATCTAGGCACAAAGCGGGATGTTTCCCTGGGCAGCATGGGATAAAGGTCCCAGAAATTGTCAAGATAATTGATGCGCTGGTTTCTTATAATTCTCTGGACCCTGAATTCACCGCAGTTATAGGCTGCCAGTGCTGTGGTCCAGTCGCCAAAATAAGAATGCAGCTCCTTTAAATACTGGACAGCAGCCCGGGTCGCTTTCTCAGGATCCATCCGTTCGTCTATCCAGCGGTCTCTTTTAAGGCCGAATCTGTAGCCTGTTGAAGAAATAAACTGCCATAGACCGAGCGCTCTGGCTTGTGAATAGGCCCTGATCTTGAACCAGCTTTCGATCATGGGCATCCAGGACAGCTCCTGAGGCAGTCCTTCCTTTTCAAGTTCGTTAAGGATCATTTCCCTGTACAGGCCTGACCTCTGATAGGCTTCCTGAAAGAGCTTTTTTTCTGTTCCAAGGAAAGACTTTATTTCCTTGAGAACATATTGGTTTTCGACTAACGGGATGGAGCCATGGTTTTCACCGATAGCGCTTGCGCGTGAGGCATATATTTCCTGTATTCTCTGCGCGATCAAAAGACGCAGGTCGTTTTTATCCTGTATGAGAGGCGAATCAAGCGGAAGGTCTATCTGAAGGATGTTTTTATAAGCGTTATCAAGGCCTGATATGGCATCATCAATATGCCCCTGGTCCCATGCTCTCAACGCCTCTCTGTAGATATTCATGGCCTCCTCAAGCAGTTCCGAAGGTTCGGCCGGTTCTTGTTCTTCAGTTTTCTCTTGAACATTGTCTTCCACTTGATCTGCAGCAAGGGATTGTTCAGGTATTGTTTCCGCTTCTTTCTCACTAATCACTGATTTTTCCGCGACCGGCTCTGGTTGCATTTGAGCTGGAGCAGGGGGAACATGCTCCGGAGTCCCGGATTTTTTACTGCCGGTGGAGCAGCTGTTAAAAGAGAGGGCTGCCAGGAAAAGGACCAAATAAAGGATTATGAATGTATTATTTCGCATAATAATTAATAAGTAGGTTTTATAGCATTCTTACTCATTAGAGTCAAACATATTATTTATGCGTTTCGTTGCATACCCGGGTATTATCTTTTTGCTGTTTTCTTGTGCCATGCCCAGGCTGTCCGAATAATTGTGTCAATATCAGAATACTTAAGCTTCCATCCGAGAAGTTGGTGCGCTTTATCGTTGGAGGCTACCAGCACAGCCACATCTCCTTTCCTCTTTGGTTTTTCTTTGAATGGGATTTTTTCTCCGGTGATTTCGGCGGCTTTATCCAGAATTTCCCTGACTGAGAATCCTTTGTTCGTACCCAGGTTTATAAAATCACTTTTTTCTGTCTCCATGAGATATGTGAGTGCCGCGACATGAGCTTCTGCCAGGTCAGTGACATGGATGTAATCTCTTATGGCCGTTCCGTCTTTTGTGGGGAAATCTGTGCCAAAGATTTCTAACTCCCTCTTTTTGTCAAGTAAGGATATAAGGATATTGGGTATAAGGTGTGTTTCAGGGTCGTGCATCTCACCGAGTTCTCTATCAGGGTCGGCTCCGGCAGCATTGAAATATCTGAGCGAGATAAAATGAAGATCATAAGCTCTTTCATAATCTTTAATGACTTCTTCGATCATATATTTTGTTTTTCCGTAAGGATTCACTGGATTGAGAACATGGGATTCTACTATGGGGATATGCTCGGGGATCCCATACACAGCTGCGCTGGAGGAGAAGATAAAATATTTGACATGGGTCTCTATCATTGCTTCCAGTACATTCAGGCTGTTTATGAGATTGGCTGCATAGTACTTATGAGGATCATTGTAGGATTCTCCGACCCGTATGAGCGAAGCAAAATGAAGGACAGCCTCTATGTTATGTTCTTTGAATGTTTTTATAATGGATTCTTTTTCTGACAGGTCTTTTTCTACAACCTCAGCTGTGCCTTCGGGTATCAGTTCCCTTTTTCCCGAGGAAAAATTGTCCAGGATGATGGTATCAAAACCCTGTCTGATAAGAGCTTTGGAAGCATGAGAACCTATATATCCGGCTCCGCCTGTAACAAGAATGTTCATGGGTCCTGATTCCTTATTATTTTTTTCGCGATTTCCAGTCCTTGTTTTTTGGTTCTGAACGCATCGTCAAGCTGCAGCTGGTAGAGTCTTTTAAGGATTTTTCCCATGGGTGGCCCTGGTTCCACTCCCATTTTTTTAAGGTCCCTTCCCATGATCAAGGGTTGGATGGTCTCTCCCGAAACATTGAGCTCCTTGAATTTATTTAAGAGCCAATTTCCTGTCTTATCAAGGCTTTTTACCGGATTTTCATCTCTGCCTGCTCTATCAGCCGCATCCAGTACGATCAGAAGATCTATTTCTCCGTTGACATCAGCCGCCAGCCGGTTATATGCTTTTTTTGTAACCACATCCCGGTTCTGCCATAATTCCGATGCTCTATGATGGCAGCGTATCAGCCGTAGAACCGTGCTTTGCAGGTCATATCCGTCTCTTGTGTGGAGTTTGTATTGGGTGAGTATTTTTTTGGTTATTTTTTCACCTTCTATATCGTGACGGTTATTGGTTATGACCATCCGGCCTTTTTTGTATTCCCATTGGGCTGTTTTTGGTTTCCCTATATCATGAAAAAGCGCTGATAAAAGCAGGGCCATTTTTCTTTGCCCTTCGATATTTTGGGCTTCAGCAAGCCTCTTCGCCTGGTCAACGGTTATGACCGTATGTTTCCACACGGTATGATGGCCATAGTCATCTTTTTCAGGATGAAAAGAGGAATCCTGGATGGAAAGGCTCAGCCTGTAGAGGTCTGGAAAAAGCTGGCGCAGAGCATCAAGCCGGAACATTTCTTCAAGGCCTAAGGATGGGGCCGGAGAATCCAAAAGTATCTTCAAAAGTTCTTCGGTTATCCTTTCCACGCTTAAGCCTGTGAGGTCTATGTGTTTTGATATTTCGTATATTCGGGGGTCGATTTTAAAATCGAGTGTGGAGGCAAACCGGGCGGCCCTCATCACCCTTAAAGGGTCGTCAGGAAAAGTATGAGGATTTGTAAGCCTGAGAATTTTCTCTTCCACATCCTTTAGGCCATTAAAATGATCTATCAATGTGTCATCTGCCAGCCTGAGAGCCATGCTGTTGCAGCGGAAGTCACGTCTCTTCAGGTCTTCTTTGAGGGGGATTTCAGGGTCAGCTTCTATAATAAAGTCCTTATGCCCTCTTTTTTCCGTTGGTTTTGGGAAATCCTTTCTTGGAAGAGCGATATCGTAGACCGTCTCGTCCATGATAAACTTTATGACTCCGAAGCTTTTTCCAACCAGATTGACTTTTCCGAATTTTTTTAGGGTTGAAATGATTTTTTCTGCAGGATGGCGGATGATGATGAGATCGACCATCCCGTCACCGGTTTGTCTTTCAAGAAGCTTGTCTCTGATATAACCTCCGACAGCATAGATGCTCTTGCCGAAATGAGTCACAAAAAAATCCTTTTGCCGGAAATCTGCCTTGATTCTTTTCATTTGTACTTTTTCTTTAAGAAAAATATCTTTTTAAAGGGATGATATAATAGAAAAGATGAGAAATCAAAAAGTATTATTCAGAAATCCGGGAGATTTGCTTTCCGGCCGTTCTTTTACTAATATTATACTCTTAAATTTATTGAAGGCTATGAGGAAACAGATGAAACAATCAATCGCAGCCATTGCTGTTCTTTTATGTTGTATCCCGGCGCTGATAGGGTCTTATTATTTGAAAGAAGATATAGGGATTTCGCTGGAAGAGACACAGGTACAGGATCTTTCCCGCTCCGGCTTAAAAATCGTCTTTTATGTGAATGTTATCAACTCATCTTCGGATGATTATTATCTGACGAAGTATAGTTACAGATTTATCACCGGGCATAAAGAGTACCTGCAGATGCAGGTGCCTATAGAGGATGGGATCAAAGTGACGGCCATGGAAAACACGATGATCGCGCTTCCGGTTAAAATCACTTATGACCTGCTGTTTCGTACGGCTCCGGAGCTCGCAGAGAATGAAATGATCCAGTGCTATATAAAAGGGGATTTTGAATTATTCAGTGACCGGGGAAGAAGAAAGGTAATCCCTTTTGCTTTTAATGGGGATTTTCCGATCTTTAATCCACCAGAAGTGAAAATTGAGGCCATAAAAATAAACGACCTCACCATAGCCGGTTCTGATTTTGATCTGCAGGTCAATTTCATAAACAGAAACGGTTTTGAACTCCTAGTGGACAGGATTCATTTTTCTATAAGAATCGGCGGCTACATGATAAATAAAGGCAGTATCCCTGGGGATAAAAGTATTGAGAAATACGGAGAGAAAACATTTGTTCTGAATGCGCTGGTGAATTTTTATGATGTGGGAAGAGATGTTTACGGATTTTTTCAGCAGGGCTCGGTCGAGTGCCGGTTTTCTGGAGAGATGAGGCTCAATACAGTATGGGGGATCATAAATGTGCCTTTTGATATAAAGGAAAAAGCACCTTTAGTAAAATAATCAGCCTAAATAAGCCAGGTTAGGAATGATCAGTGTTATAATCCCGACATACAACAGGGCCCGGTATTTAAAGGAAGCGATTGATTCTGTATTGAGTCAGGATTATTTTTCAAACACCAGCGGGGCAGACTCTTATGAACTCATCATTGTTGATGATGGCTCTACAGATGGGACAAAGACTGTTGTGGATTCGTATATGAGGGGAATCAGATATACCTATAAGCCGCATAAAGGAGTGAGTTCGGCCAGGAACTTGGGAATAAAGCTGTCCAAAGGGGATCTTATAGCGTTTTTGGATTCGGATGACCTCTGGAAAAAAGAAAAAATCCGGCTGCAGATGCAGTACATGAAAGCGAATCCCGAAGCAGTGGTGTGCTGCACCCAGGAGACCTGGATAAGGAACGGCGTTTTTGTCAATCCGAGAAAAAAACACAGAAAACACTCCGGATGGATATTTGACAAAGTCCTTCCTCTGTGTCTTCTGAGCCTTTCATCAGCTCTTTTCAGGCGGAGTTTGTTTGATGAGATAGGCGCATTTGATGAGGATTTACCCGCATGCGAAGACTATGACCTTGGGATCCGTCTGGCACACAAATACCCTGTGGTTTTTCTCAATGAACCATTGATCATAAAAAGAGGGGGGCATGAAGACCAGCTCTCTAAGAAATACTGGGGAATGGACCGCTTCAGAGTCAGGGCGCTTGAAAAAGCACTGACACTTGATCTGTCAGGGAAACAGGAATGGCTTGTCAAGAAAGAAATGCTGAAAAAGTGCCGGATTCTGATTCTTGGCTTTGAGAAAAGAGGAAAAACATCCGGAGCCTCTGAGTATAAAAAAATCATTGAAAAATATGACCTTAACCATACAGAACAAAGAAAGGAGAGAAGATGAGTGTATTGGATATCATGAAATCAAGAAGAAGTGTGAGGAAATACAAAAACAAAGCGATTCCTGAAGGCACATTGAACAAAGTCCTGGAAGCAGCCCGGATAGCGCCTTCGGGAAAAAACTTTCAGCCCTGGAAGTTCATTATTGTTCAGGACAGAGAAAAGAAAAAAGAGCTTGCTGTTGCTTCCAGAAACCAGTCTTTTATTGCCCAGGCTCCTGTAGTGATCGTGGCGTGCGGTTTTCCGGAAAAAAGCTATCAATACCAGGGAAATTACATGAAATCCTGGTCTATTGATGTTTCCATAGCTGTGGACCATCTCATGCTCATGGCATGGGAAGAGGGGCTCGGGACATGCTGGATCGGGGCTTTCAGAGAAGATAAAGTGAAGCAGATCCTCTCCATTCCAGCTGAAGTGAGAGTGCTCGCTCTGACTCCGTTAGGTTATCCGGACGAAGAACCGAGAGATAGAGGGCGCAAGGGGCTGAGTGAGATTACCTCCTATGATAAATACTAACCTGCACTATTCATAAAAAAATGGCGATGTTCATTTTTTTGTTTTGCAGTAACCTCGACTTATTCATCATCCAGGCAAGCTGTCTGCTATGATTGTGTTGACCGGGAAATGATATGAATTTATAATACCATAATGAAAAAAGCTGTTGAGAGGACAAAATGATAGATGAAATAGAGATTTCGAGAGCCATCACAGAGACGTTTTATAAAGAGTTTCTTAATGACATGGAATCAGAGGTGATTATTTGCGGAGCAGGCCCTTCCGGCCTGTGTGCAGCCTATTATTTGGGCAGGGCAGGAATTAAGGTCGTTGTTTTGGAAAAGTCCCTGCGCCCCGGAGGAGGACTTCCCGGCGGTGGTATGATGTTTAATAAAATCGTAATTCAGGAAGAATCCAAAGCGATTCTGGATGAACTGGAGGTTCGGACCGTTCATTACAAGGACACTTATTATACAGCTTCTTCTTTAGAAACCCTGAGCATGCTTTTAAGCAAAGCACTGAAACAGGGAGTTCATATCTACAACTGTATGTTTGCTGAGGATGTCATGATCATGGATGGAAAGGTAAAAGGCGTTGTTGTTAATTGGACAGCTGTAGAGCTGGCCCGGATTCATGTGGACCCTCTGAGCATGAGAAGTCGATTTGTGGTGGATGCGACCGGTCATGATGCAGAGCTCGCCCGTGTTGTCTCAAGGAAATCAGGAGCCGCACTGTTGACTCCTACGGGAGAAGTGATAGGGGAGAGGCCTATGTGGGCAGATAAAGGGGAAAAAGTATTGATCGATAACACCAAAGAGGCGTTTCCAGGGCTGTATGTGACAGGAATGGCTGCTAATGCTGTCTTCGGAGGCCCGAGAATGGGGCCGATTTTTGGGGGGATGCTTCTTTCCGGGAAAAAAGCGTCTGATTTGATAATCAGTAGGTTAAAAAAACAGTGAGTGTAGCGATTAGAACCAGTAGTTAACGCCCAGAGAAAATTGATAACCGCCCAAGTCGAAAGGCTCGAATCCCTGAAATCCTTGATAGGGATCATCTGAAAAACGGCCTTCCACATAAACATATTTGAATTCTGTTTCTATGCTCAATCTGTTTGCGACCGGAATCATGAATCCGCCGAATGCCTGGGCTCCGAAGCTGATGCGCCCTCTTTCACTGGCATAAGTATAGTCTATGGGGTAAACGGAGACCTGTTCCTCCGTATCTATCCATTCATCTGAAAAATCGATGGTGTCTCCTTCTAATTCGACGCTCCAGAGAAATATCCCGACTCCGGCTCCTATATAAGGGATGATTTTATGCGCTCTTCCCAGAGGGGATAATTTTAAGGAAACAATCAATGGGGTTGATGCCACAGAAAAAACGTGATTGGGAATGAAATCTCCTTGATATTCGACAGGATAAGCCCATTCTCCGTCTATAAACGTATAACCGACATAGTCCTTGTAAAAACCCACTTTTTGTTCATTGTAACCCTCTACAGTGAAGAGAATGCTGGCATAATTGGTGATAAAGTACTCATAGGAAAAACAGAAACTGCTGTGCTGGAAATCTGTTTTTGTAAAGTCCATGTTTTCAAACTCAATCTGCCAGAGGTCGCTGTCTGCCTTGGGGATAAAATAGCCCACTTTGAATGTGACGATGTCAGAAAAAAGCATTCCGGGGATAATAAGAATGGATGCTACCAAGAGGATTAAATATTTTTTCATTTCTTTACTCCTTTACTGCCCATAGATGCAAAAAATATGCCAACTCTATAACTCTCTTTTCCAGGGGAGAGCAAAAAGAGGGGTGTTACTTATAAAGGTCATATGTCCTTTCTTCTTCTGTCTGTTGTTACAAATCCACTCTGATAGTACACAATAAATATATTATATATGAACTCATGAGAAACACAAAGCAATGTTATCTATACAGGCTTGCTGTGTTCAGGCTTGTTTGATATAAAGTAATTATGAAGACTCAAGTACTGAAAATCGATGTTGACCGAATAGAGAACAGCAAGATCGCTCAGATAAGCAGTTCTCTTAAAAAAGATAAACTGGTCATCTATCCCACGGAGACATTTTACGGATTGGGAGCCAACTGCTTTTCGGAAAGAGCCGTGGTGAGGATTTACAGGCTTAAACAAAGGGATCGCGATAAGCCTCTCTCAGTGATCGTATCGGGAATGGACATGGTTTGGGGGGTCACCCTTGAAAGACCGGATCTTTTTAATTCCCTGTCCTCTCAATTCTGGCCGGGCCCATTGACCATAGTGCTCAAGGCATCGGAGAAATTGCCTGAGCATATCACCGGCCGGTCAGGGACCATCGGCATCCGCTGGCCCGACCACAAATGGCTGAATGCGCTTGTGGAAAAAGCCGGTTTTCCCATCACAGCGACCAGCGCCAATCTTTCGGGGGCCGGGGAGATATCCTCTCCTGAAGAAGCTTTTGATGTTTTTAACGGCAAGGTCGACCTTCTTGTTGACGGGGGAAAGACTCAGGGAAAGCTTCCGTCCACAGTTATAAGCCTGGTGTCAGGTAAGCCAAGAATCCTGAGGCAGGGGGCGGTGTCCGAGGAAGAGCTCAAGCCTTTCCTTTAGCCATTTCCAATCTCTCTGTCTTAAATGCAGCTTAAGAGAGTTTCAAATGGATCATGTTGTATAAACGCAGGCGGCCTGCCATCTTTATATCTCGTTTCAACTTCTTACTCCAATCATCTTTGACCGGAACTCTTGAGAACATGGAGAATTCCTCAATGACTTTAATGGTGCTGGCCCATTTTTTAAGACGGGAGGCTTTTTTCAGGTGCCACTTAAGGAGCGCAGATGAGTTTATTCCGCTTTTTCTTAAGACCGCTCTGTTTGACACCCATACGGTAAACCTTGACATGGCATCAAAAATCAAATGGGATGCGGGGAAAAAATCGGCGAGTTCCAAGAACAAGGCTTTGACATCAGAAGGCTCAAAGTAGCACAAAACCCCGGCAGCCATGAAAAGAATGGAGCAGCCCTTTGTTTTCGGGATAATGTCGTCAATCCACGTAAAATCAAATGCAGATTTGGCGATGGTTTCTTCGCGTTCCGAATCCGGGATCAGCTTTTGCCGAAGCGCGGCAGCATCCGGAAGGTCGATATTGACCCAGAGGACACTTCTGTTATCTATTCGCTGAAACGTAGTGTCCAGACCTGCTCCAATATTGATTATTAAAGCGTTTTTATTGTGTTTAAGAAATTGCCGTATGCAGTTATCGAATTGATAAGCCCTTATAGACCATGCGAGTTGATGATTCTTCATATATTTTGTGTCAAACTTCGAGAAGTCATAGTCGATCCTTTTGATGATATCCCTCGCATAGTTATCGTAGAGGAGATCTCTACTCTATCTATGTATCATTTAGGCTCATTTTATGAGACTCTATGCTTTGACTTTGATGTCTTTAATCAGTATCCTTGGAAACAATAAGAGATTGATTTTCTTGAGATTTCTGATGAGAAAAGCCCAATTATTGTTTTTATCCTATTGGTGATTACCTGATTTGGCTGGAATTAAAAAAGGAAATGATTAGGAGACAGGTCAATGGGATTTAAAAATGTGTATGAAGATGCCAGAAGAGCGGATGCCTATGCGGGATTGGAATTTCCCGGAACATATTATCTAGCCTATCGGGATCTTCCGGATATTATCAATAAACATGTTAAAGGTAAAAAAGCAATAGATTTCGGATGCGGTACGGGACGGTCAACGAGATTTCTGAGAAAGTTGGGATTCGAAACAAAAGGAATTGATATTTCAAAGCCTATGGTAGGGCAGGCACGGAAAATAGATCCTGAGGGAGACTATCGTATTGTCGATGATGGTGACTTGAGTCAGTTTGAAATGAATTCCTGTGACCTTATACTTTCTGTATTTACTTTTGACAATATCCCTAATCTGAAAAAAAAGATGGTCTTATTCAAAGAAATGGCCAGAGTGCTGAAAAATAACGGGAGGATTATTAACCTGGTTTCGTCACCACTGATATATTTGAATGAATGGGTATCTTTTACCACGAAAGACTTTCCTGAAAACAAAAGCGCAAAAAGTGGTGACCGGGTTAGAATTATTATGAAGGATGTAGAGGACAGAAGGCCTGTAGAAGATATTATATTTTCAGATGAAGATTATAGAAAAGTATATAAAAAAGCAGGATTGGAAATCTTAGATATACATAGACCCCTGGCAAGAGAGAACGAACCTTACGAATGGATCAATGAAACGAAAATTTCTCCATGGGTCATCTATGTTATGAAAAAAATGCAGTTATAGGGAAAAAGAATGTCTTTTTCGAAACTGTATAGCAGATCATCGATTGTTACACAAAATGACCTTTGTAACAGTAATATGGATATCGTTAGGATTCATTTTTTATGGTTTTTTCTCCTTTCGCGCCTTTTATTGACTGGAATTGTTTTTATATATGATGGGTGATGGAATTGGAACAAGACGCATATAATAAACTTATAAGCTACACCTTAACACATAAAGATCCATCATTTATCCATCAGCTTGCTGTTGATGTTTATACAGCCCAACATGCTGATGAGAATATAAAACCAATTGGTCTCATTTTTGCACTTGTTGGGCTCTATTTATACTTGGAAAAAAATTATAGTGGCAGACAGGTGCAAATGGCACATATGAAAATGGCAAAAAGAAGAAAAAATTGGTCAATGTTGGATTTGCCAAAAGAACGGGGATCTATAACCATGTTTGATGTTCTTGCAGAGGCACCTGGGGAACCCAGAGACGAAATGATTCGAAGATGGTGTGAATCTGTGTGGGGAGCATATAAACAAAGCCATGAGACAATTGCAAGGCTTGTACAGACAGAGCTGTATCAGAATAAATAAATTCAGTCTTATGACTATTTCCC
>CAZSZS010000114.1:0-4678 GCA_964611275.1 uncultured Eubacteriales bacterium | reverse complement strand
ATTCGAAGAACTTATTCATCTCATTCCTGGCAGAAGCTCATACGGGGATTTTTACGCCCAAAGTTATTACCTATTAGGCCGGATATATGAGCAGCAAGAGAATTCATCCGAGGCTGTCCGCCACTATGAAAAATTCCTTGACCTCTGGAAAAATGCGGATCTGGAGTTCAGCAACGAAGTAGAGGATGCCCGAAAAAGACTGGCTGAATTAAAGATCTAAACGATTTTTGCCCCCAAAATCGCAACCCTTAATAATCTCTCTATTTTAGTCCCAGAGCCGGAAGGGAGGATATTCGTCAGTCATGAGTCCGGCATAGACCATCACGCGAACAGCCCAGCGGTTGAAACCCACCACGGTTTTGAATAAATCCTCAGGATACTTACCACTGAACATCCGGGCTATGGCGCCATAAAGAGCCAGGAGGGTTCCCAATCCCACTCTGGAAACCCCGAGTCCTCCCGTCAGTAATCCGATGATGATGTAATGGGGGATAGCCAGCAGCCACCATTTGACCAGAACCAAACCTCTGGAGAGTGATTCCGGATATTCCACTTTGATATCAGCAGGGTAGTCTTCAGAATCAAGAGAAAAAGGAGGATATCGATCTGTGCCCAGGACATTGTATCCATAAAAGTTGACCCGCCAGGTCCATCGCAGCACTCCCACATTGAAATCAAAAAGAGACCGGGGGAATTTTCCGGTGAACAGAATAGCAAAGAAAGCGATCATGGCCACAAAGATATACGCTACCCACAAAAGGGATAGAACGACATAATGGGGTATCAGAAGAAACCATTTGACCAGCCATAGGGCCGGAGAAGGGGGGTGGCTGAGTTCGCCTTTAACCGTTACCGGGTATGATTTATCTGTCATCTCATTCCTCCATATTTGAATGTTTCCTATCATATATTATACGCTTCCTGGGAGTCAAATATTCAAAACAGGATTTCAAAACAGAGGAAATGAATTGCTTTCCTTGCAATTGCTGATTATGGTGTATATTCTAATATAAAAAATGCTTGATTATTCTACCATACGAAAATCATTTATCCTGTTGATCCTCCCGGTCTGTTTGTTGCTGAGCGGGTCTGATCGCGATCTTAAAGCACAGGTGAATACACCTGACGGATACTACTTCTTTGGCGGCCCTGCTGTTGAACAGGGCCGTTCCGTGGCGGTAATGCCTGATGGCTCGGGCTTTGTGATCGCCGGTGATATTCGAGAGAACGATCAGGCAGGCTGGGACATCATTGTTATCCGGCTCGATAATAGCTTCCGGCAAGTATGGCAGCACCGGATCAGCGGTCCAAATGAGGACCACAACTGGGGACTGACCGGAACACAGGACGGTGGGGTGGTTATATCGGGTGCCACCGCATCTTTCGGAGCAGACGGAAATGACATACTCATCGTCAAACTGAAATCCGATGGAACCAAGGCATGGCAAAGCCTACTGGGCGGTCCGGGAGATCAGGGACGCGGCTCGGTTCTTGAGACGCCTGAAAATGAGCTTATCGTTGCCGGCTGGTCCCGCTCGGGTAGGAGTGGTGATTTCTATGCCGATAAATTGACATCTGCCGGTAAAATCGTCTGGGAAAAAACCTATGACCACTGGTATCTCGAAGGTGTAAACGATATCAACAGGGCCCCTGACGGCTCAATTCTCCTCTACGGTGAAGGGATTCAACACAGCGGAGAAGAGATGATGAACGGCCAACTGGTCGTGATTGATGCCACCGGAGACCTGCAAAAGCGTATCTGCCTTCCGGAAGGCATGTACAGGGAAGGTTACGGAGTCGCCGTTTCGGCCGATGAACATTACGCAGTCACCGGGCCGGCGCGCACGGATAAGGGATTTCGGGCCTATGTGACAGGATTCGACAAAACCGGAAGTCAAATCTGGTCGGGATACTATCCGGCCGATACCTGGGCGATCGGCTTCGGGATCTGCGCGATCCGCAGCGGCGGATTCTGCCAAACCGGATGGGGCCGGACTGACGGGCGTGGATCTGATACCCTGCTCGTTAAGATCGATGAGGATGGTTCACAACGCTGGATCCGCCATCTGGGAGGAGCAGAGGATGAGAACGGTATTCGTGTAGTCGAGAAACCTGCCTGCGGATTCCTAATCGTCGGGACCACCGGTTCCTTCGGGGCCGGAGGTGGAGAGGATATCCTCCTTATCAATACCGATGCAGAAGGTCATCCTGTCAATCCCGGACTCCGGTAATAGCGTTAGCCATTTTCCGCAGCGCCACCGCCAATTCCATTGAATCGCTACAGTATGAGTGAGCCTTCCTTAAAAAAAGGTAGAGAAAGTGGTTCATCTCAAAGAAATGGGTGAAGGTCTTGGATAAGTTGGATTATTATTTGACCTCACTCTTAAGGATATTAAAAAACCTATCTTTTGCGAACCTCTCGAACAGTGGCCTTTTTTAAATTTTTGAGCTTCGGGGCTACAGTTCCAGCTGAGCATGGGAAAGATACATACAAGAAAAAAGAGCATTCCGAATGCTTTAGCAGGATTCTTCTTTTTTCGTTGAAACATCGGCTCTCATCCTCCTCTTTATTGATAAAAATCTTTTAAATAGGATTCTTTTTTTAGATACGATATCCTGAAAAAAGAATTTATTCAATGATTCCCCCCCCCAATAACCTCATTTAAGAGTGTTTTTAGGGGTTAAAATCATACTAACTCATTCATTATAAATAAATTGTCGCGGTGCGTCCCCTAAATTGTCATGTGCGTCCCCTAAATTGTCATTTTAATTTGGGGACACGGTCGCTGGAGCCATCGAAAAACAAAACAAGCGCGGCGATGACCTCTCCCTGTTTATTTTTTTCAAACTTGATGCGGATTTCAGGGTCTCCGTCGACGATAAATGTATCCTCGCTCATAGCCAGAAGAGGGTCTTTCTGAGTTTGACCGGGCTGGATGACCCAAAGTTTCCCTTCTTCGAAAACTATTTTCGCAGGTCCATAGGAGCCCGCATAGGTCTCCAGAACTGATGTCTCGACATCGACAGGAGCGTATTTGACTTCCGTGTAGCCTTTCAGCCAAGCCAGCCACTGCTTTTTGTCTCCCTCCGGAGAGGCTTTTTCACGGATTTTTTCCAGGGCCAGGACATAGGCTTTTTCAAGCGCCTCCTCTGCCGGACACTCCACATCAGGCTTTATGCCTTTGGCTTCCCAATTGTCACCGGAGATAGGATTGACGGCCCGGTTGTAAGGGATTATGAATTCGATCTTGAGCTCGTCATTCCTTTCGAGTGTCACCATGTGTCCTCCGCCTCCTGTTGTTTCACCGACAAGAGTAGCCCTTTCCAGATTTTTTAAATCGTATGTGAACTCTTCCGCGGCAGAGAACGTCCGCCTGCTGGTGAGGAGATACAAATCAGTATCCAAAAGCTTCTGGCCCGGGACATAGGTCGAGGTCCAGGACTGGTCCGTACGGTCCAGCCTCCGGATATACCAGCTGTTGATGTGAGTCCGCTCTTCGAAAAAATAGCTGAGAATGAGCTGGATCATATCTGCGCTTCCGCCTCCGTTGAAGCGCAGATCTATGATGACCGCATCACAATGCTTTAAAAACTGGAGGGCAGCAACAGCCGTATCCCCGGCATAAAGAGTATCAGCGAATCCGTCGAATCTCAGATAGCCGACATTTCCATCCATCCGCTCTACTTTTTTGAAGTAGTAATTAGCATACTCCAACTGACGGATTCTTTGTTCTTTTCTCTTTTTCTCCTCCTCAGGATCCTTTCTCTGGAACCGCAGGGAAGGTTCGGGCGCGTAGACCACATTAAAATGCCTGTCATGGGAGATTTCGACAAGGTCGCTTCGAAGCTGCCTGGCAAAGACCTGTGGGCTGGAAATTTTATCATAATCTCCGTTTTTCAGTTTGGTTCTGATATGCTCTTCCATTTTTTTTGCTACATCGGGAAACACATAGATTTCATTCATTTTCAGGCAAATCCAGTCGATGACTGCTGTTTTGGTGCTGTTTTCCAGAAGGGATTCCTGAGAATCCGGCTCTCCTTGATCTTCCTGAAGGGGGCCGTTCCAACTAAACGCTAAAGAAGCCAGAATAAAAATCAAGGCTCCCAGCAGAAAAACCCGGCCATGTTTTTCTTTAAAGCTTCGCGGTTTTGTGTTCAATTTTTTCTCCTTTTATGTAAAAAGTTACATAATATATCACGTTTATGAAGGGCAAAACGTTTAAATAAATTTTATTGATGCTGAAACCAGAGAAAATTGAAACTTTTAATTAGATTTTTTCCAGCTTCTCTATATCTGCTAGGTCTTGTTTTCTTCCTGATTTTCTTTTACTATGAATCAAATCTTTCTTTGATATAAAATTGACCTCAATATTCCCATAGTTTCCAATGACACGGTTATTCCACAATTCTTGAAAATCCATCCCCTTAATGGATGTAAGAATATCAATTCTCAAAGGAGCTAATCCAAGCTGAATAACTTGATCGCTCTCTAAAAAATCCTTCTCAGTTAAATCGATATCTGAAAATCCAAAATTCTTTATACAATCTATTAATTTTTTCGCGTTTTCTTTGGTTTGTCCAATGAGGATATCAATGTATTTGGTGAAACGAGGTTCTGCGTAAAAACTGTATGCGTAACCCCCTACAATTAAATAATGGGCTTTATTTTTGTTTAATA
>CAZSZS010000113.1:0-43531 GCA_964611275.1 uncultured Eubacteriales bacterium | reverse complement strand
CCGAATTTTTCATTGAATGAGGTCGTTAATTCTTCGAGTTCTTTAGCTTTTGCAGCCAGTTCCTTGACTTTATCGTTATAAGAGGATTTGTTGCTGAAATAAAGGCCTTCTGCGAGTTTCATGGCATTTTTAGAATGGGTCTGCGAGAGGAAGCTGGCATAGAGCAGGTATTCGATGGTTTCATCAATAGCACTCGGGTCTTTTTCTGTTTTTTCAGCCAGTAAGATGCCTATGTTATAAGCGACTTCACCGCTTTTCTGTTTTGAATAAGCTTGTTTGTAATACGTTAAAGCCTCATCTTTCTTTCCGCATCTATGAAGAGCTTTGGCATAAAAGGAGGTGGACGCGAAATTGTTCAATATATCATTGGTTACTTTAAAGGCCTGGGCCGCATCTTCGTATTTTTTGCTGTCATAAAGAGTTTTTCCCAGGCTTGCGACTTCAGATATGATCTGTTTGTTCTTTAATATATTATAAGAGGAGACATACTTTTCTATGCTTCCTTTATAATTGCCGGCTTTTTTCATGGCTTGAGCCTGTGTGTAATAACCGGCTCCTATCATCTGATTCCATGCGTTAGCGCTCTGCGAATCCGGAGCGCTCTTTTTTGCGGATTGGGCGGTCTGAACCACCTGGGCGCCATAGGACACAGCCTTATTGAGATTCTGACCCTGTCTTGTAAGATGAGTAGCCAGATTTATCAGGACCTGACATTTGGTGCTGTCATCCAGATTATCGAGCTCCAAGGCCCTTTCTCCGTATTTAATTGTCTCCGCCGGTGTTTTTCCTTCATACGGTAAGACGCAAAGAGTCGCGTTTGCGAAATTTTCATTTTCTTCGCCTGTTCCTCCGTACTTAGAGAGCCAGTCTTTAAGCAGTGAAGCCCTTTGATTAGCATCAGAGGCTGTCATGGCTTTAATATATTCTTCTTTGGCGGTTGGATTTTGAGCAGGAAGCAAGCTGCATAAAAATAAACCCAGTATTATGGAAGCGAGGACTGTCTTTTTCATTTTCGTTCACTCCTTGAGATTTTTTGCATCATAGACCTTGTTATAAAAAATGTCAAATTTTATTCAATCCTAAAGATTTCTTTCTTTCCAAAAAATATAATAGCAAATATTCACCCGTATGAAAAGTTCATTTCCCGTCAGATATTCTTATTAAATATCTCTACTGAAGAGGAGCCGGTCTGCTTTTGTATTACGTTTTTTTCCCAGAGCCTGTTTACTTTCCTGGTTTAGATTTTTTTTTAGCTTTCAGGTAAAATGATTTCATGAGAGATGAGAAAAAGGATTTTCAGGAACTTTTTAAATCCACAGTTGGTCGGGAACTGAAGGAATCCGTCTCTCTCAGATGGTTCTCAAACTTTAAAATAGGCGGGGAGGCAGATTACTTTTTCTCTGCTTCCTCTCTCAAGGAATTGTTGGCTGCGGTCCATGTTTCTGAAAAAGAATCTGTTTCTTACAGAATAATCGGAGGGGGATTCAATGTGCTGTTTGATGATGCTGGATTCAGAGGGATAGTCATTAAAAACGATGCCAAAGGCATTAAAGAGCTTAAGGATTCCAAAGTGGATGTTTTAGCCGGCACGGATTTGGATGCTATGGTCGACTTCTGTAAAGAGAGAGGACTGAGCGGAGCTGCCTTTTTAGCAGGGATCCCAGGGACAGTCGGAGGGGCGGTCTATGGGAATGCGGGTGCTCTTGGCCGGAGTATAGGGGATATTCTGGAAGAGGCTGAGGTCCTGGAGATGGACGGAGAAACGACGGAGGCAAAAAAGTTAACACAGAGCCAGATGGGATTTCAATACAGAAAGAGCCTTCTCAAGGAAAAACCGATTATTTTACTGAAAGCTGTTTTCAATCTGGTACCGGAGGATCCTGAGGTCATAAAAAAAGACATGGAGAAAAATATAAAGGAAAGAAAGAAAAAACATCCTCCCTGGTCTGTTGCCTGTGCCGGAAGTTATTTTAAAAATCCGGTTTCAGACGAGGGAGAGAAGATAGCTGCCGGATACCTTCTGGATAGAGTCGGGGGAAGGAGCCTGAAAAGAGGCGGTGCAGCGGTATACAAAGGTCATGCCAATTTTCTTATTAACACAGGGAACGCGACGTCAAAAGATATCAGAGACCTTGCAGCGGAGCTCAAGAAACGGGTAAAGAAGAGATTTGACATCACTCTGGAAGAGGAAGTGGTGTTTATTCCAGCAGAGCCTTGATCTTTCTTATTTTATTTGGGGGCAGACGATTTTCTTTGCGCGCCATTTCCAGAGCCTGGCCGGCCAAGTCTTTGTATATTCTAAAAAGAGAGGGGTTGCTTTCCAGACATTTCAGATGGGATGTCAGTGTCTTAATGTCTCCTCTTGAGACAGGCCCGGTTAAAGACTCGGAGATGGTGTTTTGCTCTATATTATTCAGGGTTCCTTTGACTAGAGGAACAAGGATATCATTGCGGAGATTTTGGGAAACGCCGGCTTTTCCGAGAAGGCCGCCCGCAAGCCCCATAAGAACAGTCAAATAATTGGAGGCAATGGTGCAGGCCGTATGGTAAAGGGGCTTATCGCCCGCCGCTAAGATGAAACAGCGGCCTCCCAGTTTTGTCACCATTGTTTTGGCTAATCGTAGGGCTTTGTCCTCTCCCTCGATACCGAAGTAGATGTGTTTAAAAAGGCCGGAGTTACGGCTTTTTTTCGGGAAGCTCTGGACAGGATGGAGGGAGGCTGTGACAGCGCCTGATTTCCGGAGTGGCTGGAGGATACGGCTGGATAATATACCGCTGCAGTGAAAGACGAATTTTTTGTCCAGGCTGAGCGGGGAGAGTTCCTTAACCACATCTTTTATGCTGTCGTCCGGCACAGAGAGTATGACTGTTTCTGCGTTGGCAGTTGCCTTTTTGTTGTCAGTAAGCGGCGTGCCTTCTCCGATGATACCCACACTTTCTCTGGCAGATGAGAGAGACCTGCAAGAAGCAGCGATAATGTGAAAGCCCTGTTGAGCCAACGAATAGCCCAGGGTTGTTCCCAGTCTTCCCGCGCCGATGATGGCTGTGTTTTTCATTTTTTTCTTTCAAAAATATTTGACCAGAATTTAACTTCCAGAGGGGTGGGAAGGTCCATGTTCTTTTCCCATTCTTTGGCTCTTTTATACTTCTTTTGTGCTTTTTTAAGAAGTTTTTTAAATTCCTCGCAACTGATGGTTTTGGCCCCCTTGGATTTGGCAAAGTGTTTGATTTCTCTATCTGAGCTTACTACAAAAAAGCGCCTCAAGTCGGTTTCTTTGGAAATGACTCTTTTTATGACTCCATCCGCATCCTGGCCTCTATCCGGGTAGAGCACATGAAAGGGCAAGCCTAGGAAATCATCCTCTGTTATGTTCGGGTCAGGAGGTCCGTCAAACACAACGATGACTCTGGTGTTTTTGATTTTCTGGAAGACAAGGAGTCTGCCTATCAGCTCGAATCTGCACCCAGCTTTTTTTATTTCCAGAGAAGGGAGATGCCCTATAAGGTTGTTGCCGTCTATGAGATAGGGCATGAAAGGGCTGCGTCCTTTTACTGGAGATCGTAGGTTTCACCCGGTACAAGAATGATGACCTCAGCTATGTCTCCCACTCGCTTTTTGAATTCTTCGGGATCGGCATTGACCAGAGGGAATGTGCCGTAGTGGATAGGAATAACTTTTTTTGTTTTTGTGAATTCAACGGCTTTGGCCGCAGAATTCACTCCCATTGTGTATCTGTCTCCTATGGGCAGGAAACTTAAGTCCGGATGAAAGAAATCAGCTATCAGTTTCATGTCATAAGTAAGGGCCGTGTCGCCGGAGTGGTAAAGGGTCTTATTATCCATCTCTATGACCACGCCAGCGGGGTCTCCTTTATCACAGGAATGAAGCGCGTTGACCATATTGATTTTGACCCCATTGACTTCTACTGTGCCGCCGATATTCATGCCTTCTGCTGTGATGCCTTCAGATTCTGCCATAACTGCGATCTCATGTATTCCTACAAAAGTAGCGCCTGTTTTCTTGCATATGGGAAAAGCGTCTCCCAGATGATCTGAATGGTCGTGCGTAACGATAACGATGTCCGCTTCTGTGATTTGTTCGGGCGAAAGAGACGCCGCAGGATTTTCTGATAAGAAAGGATCGATATAGATGGTTTGTGTTCCCTCTATTTTAACTGCGGAATGTCCCAACCAAGTGATGTTCATTTGATTCCTCCTCTATAAATGATGATTGCTTTTAAAATTAATATTCTTTTTTTATCCGGGGGGCCAAGTCATTTGACGGCCGCCAAGGAGGTGGAAGTGAACATGGGATACTTCCTGGCCTGATTCTTTCCCTGTATTAAGGACGATCCTGTATCCTTTTTTGTCTATTTTCTTTTTCGCTGCGATTTTTTTTGCGGCGAAGAGAAGATCGCCGATGAGGCCTTTTTGTTCTTCCGGGATTTCATTCAAAGAGGCAAAATGAAGCTTTGGGATGAGAAGAATATGGACCGGTGCCTTGGGATTTATATCTTCGAACGCGAGGATGTTTTCATCTTCATAGACTTTTTCGGACGGGATTTCCTTATTGATGATTTTGCAAAAAATACAGTCTTTCATTTCTCCTCCTTTCTTTGCATTCTTATTCCCTTATTCTCTCTATGTCAGCTCCCAGAGAGATAAGTTTCTTTTCCAGATTTTCATATCCTCTATCTAAATGGTGTGCCTCAGTAATGGTGGTCTCCCCGCTGGCAATCAATCCTGCAAGTACGAGAGATGCGGAGGCTCTCAGGTCAGTGGCTGTTGTTTCGGCTCCTGAAAGCGGAGTTTTCCCCTTGACTATGGCTTTGTCTCCGGAGACTTCGATATCAGCTCCAAGACGAAGGAGTTCATTGATGTGCGAGAACCGCCTGTCAAATATGGTTTCCGTTATGATAGAAGTCCCTTCTGCCTGGGTCATCAATACGGTAAACTGAGCCTGCATATCTGTCGGAAATCCCGGGTAGGGGGAAGTGGTGATATCCTGGGCTTTCAGATTTTCCTGTTTTGAGACTTTAAGGGAGTGTGTGTTGAGTTCTGTGATGGGCATGCCTGAATATTTCATTTTCTCTATGACGGTGTGCAGATGGTCAGCCCGGACATTATTTAGGGTTATGGGGTCCCCTGCCAGAGCCCCGGCTATGAGAAAAGTCCCGGCTTCGATTCTGTCGGGAATGATGTTATGAGAGGCTCCTCCCAGTTCATCTGTTCCCTTGATTCTTATAACGTCCTCTCCCACGCCGTCGATTTTAGCTCCCATTTTGATCAACAATGTACACAGGTCTACGACCTCCGGTTCCTTTGCACAGTTTTTAAGTATGGTTTCACCTTTAGCCAGGCACGCAGCCATAAGCAGGTTTTCAGTGCCTCCGACCGTTTTTCTTTCAAACTCGATCTTTGTTCCCTGCAGGCGGTTGCTTTCAGCTCTGATATACCCATGTTCGAGGTCAATGGATGCCCCCAACTTTTCAAATCCGTGGATATGGAGGTCAGTGGGCCGGGAACCGATAGCGCATCCTCCGGGAAGGGCGACCACAGCCTTTCCATACCTTGCCAGAAGCGGGCCTAGAACCAGGATCGAAGCACGCATAGCACGCACAAGTGTGTAGGAGGCTTCATAGGAATTTATCTTTTTCACCTGAACACGGAGGGAATTATCATTGATTTCATACTCTGCACCAAGGTCTTTCATCAGGGTCAATATGGTGAAGACGTCTTTGACCTGAGGCACGTTTTTCAGATGGATATTTTCTTTGGTGAGGAGAGAGGCGGTTATGGCGGGGAGGACCGCATTTTTAGCTCCGCTGATGTTAACGGTCCCTTTGAGACAGAGGTTATGGTTTCCGCGGATCTTGATTTTTTCCATTTGACGTTATTTTAAAATAATAGGATTTAAAATACAACAAAGCTCAACGATTCATTAAAGAACGCCAGTACCTTATTTTTGTATTAAAATAAAAAAGGAGCGGGAGGTGATCCCGCTCCTTTTATCTGCTGTCAATCGCTTTTTTTACTTGACTTGTTCTTCAACCCAATCAGTGGTCACTGTTTTTGGTCTTTCAATAGGAAGACCGAGAGCTCTATCCCATACAAGTGAGGCAAGCACTCCGATCGCACGGGATACGCCGAAGAAGACAGTGTAGAAGTCATATTCTTTGATGCCGTAATGGAGCAGCAGGCATCCGGAATGAGCGTCGACATTGGGCCATGGGTTCTTGGCTTTTCCGTGTTCTCTGAGGATGTCCGGAGTCACATCATAGATAGCGCTTACGACCTGGAAGATCTCATCGTCCGGAAGATGCTTGAGGGCAAACTCTCTCTGGGCCATGTATCTGGGGTCGGTTTGACGGAGTACGGCGTGGCCGTAACCGGGAATGACCTTTCCTGCTTTCAGAGTATCCCACAAATATTTTGTGAGCTGCTCTTTGTTGGGAACTCCTCCAAGGTCATCCATCACTTCCATGATCCAGCGGAGAACTTCCTGGTTGGCCAGACCGTGGAGCGGGCCTGCCAGGCCGTCCATTCCTGCGGAAAGAGAATAGTAGGCATCGGATAAGGCTGAGCCGACCAGGTGCGTGGTGTGAGCAGAGACATTGCCTCCCTCGTGGTCGCTGTGGATAACCAGATAGAGACGCATCAGTTCTTTGAATTTTTCATCATCCGAGCCGACCATATGGGCCAGGTTACCGCCCCAATCAAGATCAGGATCAGAGGGGACATGCTCGTTATTCTTGTAAGACCTTCTATAGATGTAGGCTGCAATTTGGGGGAGCTTTGCGAGGAGATTCATGACATCTTCATACATGGGATCCCAGTATTCCATTTTGTTGATTCCTTCTCTGTATCTCTGAGCGAATACGGAATCTTTCTGAAGGGCCAGAATAGCCTGTGCGAATTGGGTCATGGGGTGAGTGTCGGTGGGAATGGAATCCATGATCTTTATGAGATAGTCAGGAAGCTCGCCGCGCTTTTTCCATTCTTCGGTCAGTTCTTTGACATCTTCTTCAGTGGGAAGGTCGCCTGTGAGGAGAAGATAAAAAATGCCTTCTGGAAGAGGCTCTTCTCCGCCCGGAGCCTTAGGAAGTTTTTTCCTTAAATCGGGAATATTGAATCCCCGGAACCGGATCCCTTCAAAAGGGTCAAGAGCTGATGTTTCCGTAACAATGCATTTGACGCCGCGCATGCCGCCATAGGCTTGCTGGATGGTTACGTCTGAGATTTTTTTATCGCCGTGCTCTTTGACCATCTTTCTGACTCTTTCCTGCATAGGACCGATTTTTGATTTGAGTGTGTCTTTTAATGCCATTCAAAGACCTCCTTTTCTTTTTTTTGGGTATTATTTTTATGATTCTTTGAACCCGACTTTTAACGAAGTATGAATATAACACTGTCGTATTATTCTGTCAATTTTTTTGCTGTTTTTGGAATAAAATTTTAGTTCGACATTGAGTACTGAGTGAATAACTAGAGATAAAAAAGTATTGCAAGGTTGATGGTTTCTCATTATAATTATGGGACCCTTGCGGGGTCGTAGTTCAGTTGGTTAGAACGCCGGCCTGTCACGCCGGAGGTCGCGAGTTCGAGTCTCGTCGGCCCCGCCAGAAATTTTTCTGTGATCAAATAGCCCAGGTATCCCTTTAAATGAAATCAAGCGGCCTTTTTCGTTAAGGACGTGGAGGTATATCTCCGTAAAATCCCCGCAGAGTGTATCCCGGTCTTTGTCAGGCAGGATGATGCAAAGGATCAAGCGGAAAAGAGCCGGGATGCGAAAAAATTTTTATTATTCATTTTATTTTTATTCCGTATTCAGGGAAAAAATTTTCCACATCCGGTTCAGGATCAAAAAAAAATTGCAGGATAAGAAAAAATGATGTTTTTTTGATTGGTCAAATAAAGAGTTTGTATGATAAAATGCAGGCACTTTTTGTGTCCTGGAGGGTGCATTGCTCGACCATCTCATTATCGAACCCATGTCAAAGGACCTTATCCTTTGGCGGTGCCTTCACGGTGGAGCCCTCTGTACGGGGAATATCGATGATCCAGAGCCGGATTCCCAGCTTGACTGGCCTTTACTTCGTGCTCGAAATGTTCCGTTGCTCAAAAAGCTGATAGATACGTATGGCTCGACCGCCATTGTTGCGCGGGACCGTGATAAAGTTGTGGCAATGCTTAGGTTTTATCCCAAAACGCTCTGCTCTTTCAGTGACGCGGGCATTGGCTTCTGCCTGCAGCAGGCTTTTCCTGCAGGTCCGAAAGAGGACTTGATCGCTCGCGACTTTCCACCTGTTGAAAAGCTCAGGGATAGAACCCTGTTTGCGCACTGCATGATGGTCGTCTCGCCTGAGGAAGAGACGGACCGTTACAGGCGCAAGGGTCTGGCGACACGCATGGTGCGGGGAATGATACGCTGGGCGAGAGCTCACGGCTGGCGGGGCATCGAGACCGTCGCTTATGAGGAGATTCCCCTGCTCTATGCGATTTCCGGTTCGGCAGGAAGGAAATTCTGGGAGAAGTTGGGATTCAAAGTAATTCTTCAGGACAGGGAACCGGGCATCAAGGGCGAACTTCTCGAAAAAGTCAAGAAAGAGGCTGCCGCAGTAAAGATTCCCGCTGACAGGGCTGCGAACAGGTACAGGATGCGCCTGGAGCAGGTTTAGATTCTCTGTTGACTTGAACTGTTTTTTATATGTATGATTTGAGATTAAGAGATTACCGGATTTCTTAAAAAGTATTCTTTTTTGATGAGGAGGAAGTTGGCGCTTCTTGTTTCAGTTTTGGGGTCTTAGGGTATTTCATAAGATAAACAGAAGGGATTTTGATTATGAGAATGTTAAAAGAACTATTGACCAATAAAGAGGAAAAGAAAGAATATATTAATGTTGCGATAATCGGTTCCGGCTGGTTTGGAAGCGGTTTGATACGTGAACTTTACCACTGGCCTTGTCTTATCCCTAAGTTAATAATAACCCGCACAAAAGAAAGAGCATTAAAGGCACTGAAATATGCGGGAGTTGAAAATTCTGAAATTACAGAGGTAACATCAGTAAAAGGATATCACCAAGCGGTAAAAGAAAACAAGTTTATCGTATCCGAAAACCTAGAGCCCATAAAGGAGCTGAAGGATATAGATGTTGTTTTCGAAGCGACCGGGATTATAAGTGTGGGTGCGGAGTGTGCTGTCAATACAATCAACCAGGGCACGCATTTCCTTACGGCTAATATTGAAATGGATGCCACTATCGGCTTTGCGATAGATGAACTGGCAAGGGAGAAAGGGGTTATCTATTCTGCCGGTGATGGTGATCAGCCAGCTGTTTTATCGAGGATGATAGATGAGATCGAGCTGTACGGTTTTAAAGTTGTTGTAGCTGGAAGCTGTAAAGGTTTTTTGGATGTTCATCAGACACCTGAAGGGGTTAAACCGTGGGTGCGCCCCGGACATAATCCCAAAATCGTCGCCTCCTTTGCAGATGGGACAAAGCAGGCTCTTGAAATGACCTCACTTGCAAATGGCAGGGATCTTGTCCCGGATATAAGGGGGATGCATGGACCTGTTACCACTAAAAAGACTTTGGTAAAAGATTTTCTAAAGGTTATAAGACAGGATGGCATAGTTGATTATGCGATGGGTATCAAAGCAGTAGATGAGGCGGCGGGAGTTTTTGTTATAGGGAGCAGAGAAGGCAAATTTATTTCCGCGGATTTAGATTACTTAAAAAAGGGAAAAGGCCCCTATTATTTATTTTTCCGGGGGCACCATCTTTGTTATTTTGAAACAGCCAAATCAATTGCAGAGGCGGTTCTCTTTAATATAGCTACTCTGCCCCATAAGGAGCGTGTGGCAGATGTTCTCACCGTTGCAAAGAAGGATTTAAAAGCTGGCGAAAAACTGGACGGTATCGGAGGTTTTACGGTATACGGGCTTATTGATTCAAAAGAAACGGTGAAAAAAGAGAGTCTTCTTCCTGTAGGCTTGTCGGAGTACGCTGTTTTAAAAAAAGATATCAGTAAAGATACACCTGTTACCCTTGATATGGTCGATTATCCGGAAGAAAATATTGTATTGGAATTGAGAAAAAAAGAGGAAAACACTGTACCGACGTAGAAAACTTATGACAGGAACATTGATGATAAATGATGGTAAACCATCACACAGAAGAGGAGCAGCCGTGTGTTTCGTTCTTATGGTTTTGATGGTGTTTGTCTCTGGCTGCCGGAAGTCTCCGGAAGAATCAGATCTGCTCGTCGAATTACCGGTAGATGATATGAAGCGTATCGTCTCAAAGGCAGACGTTACATTTGTGAAGGATGGTTCAAAAGACGGGAACGGATGCATTCGTATAGACGTCGATAGCCCCAAGTTCATAAAATTATATGAACTTGACACTATTGACCTTGAATACGCCCGTTTGAAATACAAAGCTGAGGTAAAAACCGAAAATTTTTCAGGAGATGTCTTCCTTGAGATGTGGTGCACCTTTAAAGGGAAAGGAAGATTTTTTTCCAGAGGGTTGGACAACACTCTTTCGGGGACCAATGATTGGACCACGCTGGAGACTTTTTTCTTGTTAAGAAAGGGAGAAAATCCGGATAAAGTCGAGTTGGATCTAGTGATAAACGGCAACGGCGGTACGATTTGGGTGGATGCGATAAGGCTTGAGAAAGATAAATTATAGATTCATTTTTTGAGGGCATGGATCCAATCGGCAATGTCTTTGATCACGGTTTCATCCACATGGCCCGGTCTTTGGTATTCTGAGGGAGAGCTGGGGCCTTCGCCCGAAATAAAGAGATGATTGAGAGAAGGGTAGAATTTAAAGGTCACATTGTTTTTTGAAGACAGAGCTTTTTTCCAGTTTTCAAAATCTTTTTCTGTCACTTGATAATCGCGCCCTCCTTGAAGAATGAGCAGGGGCTGCTGTATTCCCCTGGCTGTATCGGCAGGGACATATCCTTTGAGGCTGAGCCAGTATTCCGGATAAGCTCCCAGGAGTTTTTCCTTCTTCTCGCTGGAGTCAGCCTGTGTCAGATTTTTGATTTTTTGCACAGCTGCTTCTGTTTCTTTAAGTATTTCTTTCTCTTCTGCAGTCATTTTTCCGTCAAGCATGAAAATGTATGTGACCTGTTTGATGGATAGGTCCTCAATCGGTCTGGTGGCTCCGGCCATGATAATAAAGCCGGCCGTCCGGGTTTCCAGAGGAGCAATCCTGGGTATGAGAGTTCCCCCGAGACTGTGCCCCAGGATAAAGATTTTTTCTTGATCTATTTTCTCCGTGCTGTGAAGAAGCTCTGCAGCGTAGAGTGTGTCTTCAATGCATTCTTCATAAACAGTTAAGGGCGTGTCTTTCTGAGACGCCATTTTCGCACCGTGCACTCTAGTCCGCTTGTCGTAGCGGAGCACAGCAAGATTTTTTGAGGCCAGGCCCCATGCCAGGTCTTTAAAAGGCTTGTTAGGCCCCAGGGTTTCATCCCGGTCGTTCGGACCTGAGCCGTGGACCAGGATGACGGCAGGGAAAGGCCCGTCTCCTTTTGGAACAGACAAGGTGCCTGGCAGTTTCCATCCTTCCTTTCCGAATTCCACATCTATTTCAGTAAAGGAATCCAGGGCAGCATATCCCGGGGATTCATAGGGAACCGGAGGAGGGGTGAAAAACTGACCGGCTATCTGTTTATTCTTATTAAAAACGACTTTGACATCCAAAATAGCTTTCTCGAACTCACAGGTCACATAGATAATATCATAGTTCGGGACAGATTCTGTGCGAATGCCTTTCCGCTTTTTCAATTTTCCGACCTGTTTTAAAACGGTCTCCCAGACCCGTTTCATCTTCTCCGGGGAGACAAGCTTTGTCATGGTCTCGTCAAAATCTTTAACAGACGCTTCATAATCTTCCTTCTCCAGTGATGCGACAAACTCTTTAGCAATGGAAATGAGCTCTTCCATGGGAAAAGGAGATTTTTGCAGAGCACCCACCTGTGTAAAAAGCAGTGTGAGCGGAATGAGAATTCCAAGAAATTTTTTCATTTGCTTATTCCTTATCGAGTGGTGTTTTTCATTTTATAACCAAAGTACGTTTAAAATACAGATTTTATTCAAAAGGATTGACGATCTTAACGGTCAAAGTTGACCTTTTCCTTATGTTGTGAGAATATTAACACCACGGCCTGATAAGAATAAAAAGTCTGCAAAAAAAAATATTTGAGTGATTAACCTGGATTATTCACAAGTCGAGATTGCTGTAGATGTGACGCACAGGGTGTGAAGCTGTGGTCCTTCACTGCGAGTACCCTGTAACGAAGCAGATGCAGTGAGATCGGCTTGCCTTAATGGTAAAAAAAATGGCGATTAAAATGAAATGAAAACAAACAAAAGGCATTTAGATTGTTATTTTTGTAAAAAACATGTATGTCCTTGAAAACAAAACAAAAAAATTATCATCGCCATTTTTTTATGAATAGGTCAGGTTAAAAAAGGAGGCATGATATGAGTACTGTTTACCATGAATCCGGATTGTCAGAAGATGCTAAAGCCGCCCACAGAGCCTTGACCAGCTTGATAGAGGAATTAGAGGCTGTGGACTGGTATAACCAGAGAGCGGATGTCGCCCATGATGAAGAGCTTAAGAAAATTCTCATCCATAACCGAAACGAAGAGATGGAACACGCAGCCATGCTTCTGGAATGGCTCCGCAGAAGAATGCCGGAGTTAGACGAAGAACTGGAAACATATCTCTTCAAAACCGCTCCCATAACTGAAATAGAGGAAGAAGACTGAATTCCGACTAAGCCGGTTCTACTTGTGTAATTTTTCGCCGCAGTTCGGGCAGACCTGCCAGCTTTCTTCTATGGGTTTGCTGCAGTTTGGACAGATATTCTGGAGCCTGGTCCCGCAGTTCGGGCAGTAAATGAAATGAGCAGCAACAGGTTCGCCGCACTTGGGACAGGGTTTGGGACCTTTGATTTCTCCGGCATTTTTTTCTCCTAATGCGGTATCCGAACGAACGATCAGATAGATCAGAAGGCCTATCAGATTTCCGATAAATACCAGAAGTGCCCATAATATTCCGTTCATGCCTCTGCGTTCAGCATCTTTGTATACCCAGACTATGACAAATATCCATATAATGAGCATGACCAGAGAGAGAATGGAGACGAGAGAGAAACGGAAGAATCCGAAGGGTCCGTACTCGACTCCGTTTAAGTCAGGTAGATGGACCGATCTAAAGACATGGGAGAATACGCCTAGGGGCATTAAGAAGCCGGGGAATATACGCCCGATCAATAAAAGTATCAAAGCGGCTAAAAGGACCAGCCCTATTGTTTTTGTCGTTGAACTTGCCATAACAAGCCTCCTTTCTCCTGCTTGTAAACAATACAAAGCAAGGAGTGATTTATGTGGTTAAGGCATTGCTGCCTCTATTTTGTTTTTCCTTAAGTTTTCTGAATATAACCGGAGCAAAAAAGAGCATGCATGCGTTTTGGGCAATAAGTATCAAAATGCCTGCGTTCTGCGGGGTAAAAGGCTGACCTAGTTTTAAAGATTTGGTGAAGGGGAGCATCAGTACCCCTATGATTATGACGCTAAGGGCAAATGCGATCCAGATGGATTTGGGCACAGAGGGAGATAAAATCCGTTTAGCGAGTTTTTGATGGCAGAGAATTCTGGTTTTTTCTACGAGTTCATAAGGGGGTTCGTGTTTTTGCATTTTCTTCAAATAAGTCCTAATGAATTCCAAGTCTCTTTGGAAATCTTTGTCTTCCATTTTTTTCTCCCATTTTTTTTAAAGTTATCCTTGAGAATAAGCTTTGAGATCCAGCCGAAGCTTTTTTACTGTCCTGAACAGAACTGATTTGACAGTTCCTTCAGGAAGTTTAAGGATTTCACTGATTTCAGAGTGCTTGAATCCTGCCATTTCCTTGAGAACAAAGACCTGGCGGTGCTGTTCGGGAAGTTTATCCAATGCTTGAGAGATGGCACGGCCAATATCGAGCTGTTCAGAGGAATCTGTTCTCTTTGAGTTTTCCGCAGAGTGTGTGTTCCTGTAAGGGGAGTGATTGTTTTCTTCTTGTCCCATGGTATGAAAAAGAAAGGACCTTCTCACCCGTTTTTTCCTCAAGGAGTCTTTATAAAGATTGGATGTGATTGTGAAGATCCATGACTTTGCTTTTTTCATACTCACGGCCTTTGGAAAATGTTGAGCCACTCTCAACCAGGTATCCTGGAACAGTTCTTCTGCTTCTGCTGTGTTTTTTGTCAGATAAACCGCAAAGCTGTATACGTCTGATTTGTGCCTATCATATAAGGCATCGAACATTCTTTGCTTTTCTATGTTCCTTGTTTTTGCGGAAAGCTCATGTTCTGGTGTCACTGCCTTCTCCATTCACATCCAGCCTGAACTATTCATAAAAAAATGGCGATGATCATTTTTTTGTTTTGATTTCAAGGATATACATGCTATTAAAAAAATGACAACTGAAAAGTTTTTGTTTGTTTTAACTTTCATTTTAAATCGCCGTTTTTTTACCTTTCAGGCGAGCCGATCTCACTGCATCTGCTTCGTTACAGGGCATTCGCGGTGAAGGACCACAGCTTCATTCCCTGTGCCTCGCATCTGCAGCAACCTTGACTCGTGAATAATCCAGGCTCGTTTCATTTATACAGACGTTTGGCTCTCAAAATAGTTCTGCTTTTTTGAGAACGATTATGAATCGATTTTACCAAAAAAGGGACAAAAGAGCCCGCCTGGTCTTAAATTTTAGGGAGTAGAAGGAGATAAGCATGATTGTGATTTGTATTGACTTGAACAGAAAGCTTTGATATAAAAAAAATTGTTTTTGGGAGATAAGCACTCTATGAGATGAAACAGTCATGATCGGGCAAGAGGTATCTCATTACAAGATCCTGGATGAGCTTGGTTCAGGCGGAATGGGAGTGGTGTATAAAGCGCATGACACAAAGCTTAACCGGACAGTGGCTCTCAAATTTATCCTTCCACAGATCATTAAGAAAAAGGGAAACAACAAGCGTTTCATCCAGGAAGCTCAGGCTGCGGCCTCTCTCAATCATCCTCATATTTGCACAGTGTATGAAATTGATGATCAGGGGGATAATACTTTCATTGCCATGGAATATGTCAAAGGGAAAAGCCTGAGAGAGTATGCAAAAAAAGGCCCGATGGAATTAGAGGTAGCCTTGGATATAGCTTCTCAAATAGCGGACGGCCTGCAGGAAGCCCACGATAAGGGAATTATCCATAGGGATATAAAAAGTTCGAATATCCTTGTGACAGAGAAAAATCAAGTTAAGATAATGGATTTTGGGCTGGCAAAGGTCACGAGATTTACAGACCTATCTGAGACCAAGGCAGTTAAGGGAACAGTGTCCTATATGTCCCCAGAGCAGGCGGCAGGGAAAAGCGTGGACCTTCGTACGGATATCTGGTCTTTTGGTGTTGTGCTCTATGAGATGCTTTCAGCAAGCCTTCCGTTTGAGAGCAGTCATGACCAGCTAGTTTTATATTCCATACTCCATGAAGACCCCATTCCTCTGTGCGATCTGCGCGGAGATCTGCCCGCTGCATTAGAGAGGATTGTAAGAAAATGTTTGAATAAAGATCCGGATAAGCGGTACCAGAATGTCCTCAGATTAAAAGAAGATTTGGTGGGGTTTAAAGAAAAGATTAAGAAGGACCGCACTTTAACGTTTGAAAAAACGATCGGAACAGAACAGAGCCGGCCCATGAAAAAGTATGTACCACTGGCCGTATTTCTGACGGCTGCGTTTATTCTGGCAGGCGGTCATTTCCTGTTTCACTGGTTCGGACAAAATGTTCACTATAAAAAATCCATTGCCGTTTTGCCTTTTAAAGGATTGGTTCCGGAACAGTCTGATGAGATTCTGTGCAGCTATTTGACCATAGGCATCATCAACCGGCTCGGAGAATTGAGCCCTGAATTAAGAGTGGTCCCTTATGCTTCTGTTGAAAAATATAAAAGCCCGATCGATGATATCAGCAAGATCGGAAATGATTTAAAAGTTGATTACATTCTTTCTTCAAAAGTCCAGCATGATGATAGAAAGGTCAGGATCGATGCGGAGCTCATATCCGTTAAGGATGAAAGGTTTATCAAACCCTATTCACATGATGCGGAACTGGAAGACTATTCCGTGATTCAAGATAAAATGTCACAAAGAGTGGTTGAAGACCTGGGAGTGTTTTTAATAGAAAGCGGCCTTATCGCTGCGAAAAGAAGGGAAAGCGAAAAGTTTGAAGCTTCTCTCCTTTATCAGGAAGGGATGGACATACTGGAAAAAAGCAGTCAGTATACAGGCCCTGGCGAATGGTTTTTGAGTGCGTTGGATAAATTTGATAGGGCTCTTCAAATAGATCCGGAATTTGCTTTGGCTTACTGGGGAAAAGGAGCTGTCTATGAAGCTTTATATGTTAAGTCAGACCAAAAAAACAGTCTCCTACAAATGCTGGATAATTTTGAAAAAGCCCATGATTTGAATCCTGATCTGGCAGAGACCAATCTCTCTTTAGGATGGGCTCATTTTTACAGGGAAGATTTAAACAAATCCCACAGGAGTTTTAAAAAAGCCCTGGAATTGAGCCCTCATAATGCTTTGGTCATCACTGATGCCGGTTCTTTTCTTGCCAGCATAGGTCTGTACCGGCCAGCTATCGCCCTTTTTACTAAAGCCATTAGAATTGAGCCTTCTTATCTTAGAGCCTATTTATCCAAAGCACTCTGTCACTGGTATATAGGCGAATTTGCGGAGGGAGCCAAAACAATAGAAAAAAGATACAGTATAGAGATAGAGGATCCTCAAGTCCATCTCATATTGGCCAGAAACCTTATTATGATGGAAAACTTCGCCCGTGCCCAGGAAGAACTGGATGAAGCCGTGAGATTAGGTGGTGAAGGTGAGGATTCTCACTTGAAAGCGTATCAAGCTCTATTATGGGCCAAAAAGGGACAGAAAGACCGTGCTTTGGAGCTCATATCAGACATAGATGTTTTTTACATTCTTCCGGTTTCCTGCATTTATTCCCTTTTGGGGATGAAAGACAAAGCCATAGAGAGCATTGAATTTGGGGTGACAAACGGATTCGATTTAGAACAGCGCTATATGTATACTTTGCCTATACTCGAGAGTAATCCCTGTTATAAGAATTTACATAACGACCCCCGGTTTATGGAAATTTTGAAGCAAGCCAGGAAAACACACAACCAGAACATGAAGAGATACGGCGGTTTATAAAATTACCGTTACTTTCCATACAGGCAAAAGGAAAGTGATGGATAATGAAATATATTGTATTTTTAAAGGAGGGAGTTATGAGAATAAGGATTGGTTTTTTATTTATTCTGTTTGTTTTTTGTGTTTTTACTTTGACAGCATGTAAATCTGAATCGAATGTGACTGAAGGGGAGGAAATCCAGAGCACTCCGTCTGAGACCGGAGCAGAAGAAGTGAAGACCCCGGAACAAGAGATGATGGCGAAAATGGCTTTTAGTGAAGAGGCAGAGGATTACCTCATGTCGAGAGATTGGGAGATAAGCCCGAAAGATTCATTTGTAGGGCAAATCATTGAAGTCAAAGCTAAACTGGAAGAAAATTACAAAGAAGCGGATGAAATGCTTGCTCAGATGGGAGCTCAAATTGAAGATGACAGCATGATGATGAATCTGGTTTCAGGTGCGGGTATTCCGGAATTTTTTGGGAAATACCCTGATAGAAATCTGTCTTTTGAAATCCGGCATGTATTTGTGGATAAGATAACTGAAAAAAAATACATAGGGGAAGAGAAAGAGGAAAATGAAGTTGATATGGTCGCTTTTATCATATTTAAGTACCGTCTTGTAGAAACAGATGAGGGAATAAATACATCAGGATTCGGTTCTCTAAAATGCTACCACAGGAATATTTGTAGATGGGTTTGTGAATTTTAGTTTCTCTGAATATCCTCTTCGAGTTTTTCCAGAGCCTCTTTGGCTTTAGAGGGGTCTTTGCCCAGACTAATGAGTATGAAATTCTGGAAAGCAGCCATGAATAGATGGTTGTGATCTCTATCCACAAGGGAAGCTACCTGAGTAGACATCTCGAATCCATGGAACCGCTGGCTTTCCTTTAAATGTGTACAGGCATTTTCGAACCAGTGATAAGCGTCACTAGGGCTGCTGTACTCGAACAAAAAGACGATCAGGTCCTTATAAAAGCCAACAGCCCCTTTTTGAATTCTAAAAATATTTTCTGTAGCGAACTCGTACTGGTTATAAAGCGCCAGGTTTCCCTCCAAATAAACGATGCGGGCGTCCTCATCCGCAGGAGTAGGAAGGTGATTTAAAAGAAGGGGACGTTCATCTCCGTCAGGAATTTTTTGTTCGATCCGTCTGGCGAATCCGATCAAAGCCTCCCGGGTCGACTGGGAATCATCAAATCCTATGAGCGTGATGACAAAACGGTTTTTCCAGAAATTGAGATAATAGTCTTCCAGAGCGGAATCGGAGCCGATATCAACCTCTTGTCCGTTTCTTCCGGTTTTAAATGAAAAGACTCCATAGGCACTTGAGGGGTCTTCCATCTCATAGATCTCAATATTCAGGGACAGCCCGCTGTCGCTTTTATAGGATCGGATGGCAGCTCTTAGAAATCCGTATTCGTAATAAATCTCAGCCCCCCCATTTATAAGAAGAAAAAGGTCTTCTCCCTCTGCAGTCTGGGCTTCTCCCACAGGCTTCCATGTCAGATCTTCATTTTCCTCTGGAAGGTATTTAAGTATGCCCTGAGGGGGATTTGGCTGGCCGGAACACTGAAGAAAAAGAGCAGCGCTTACTATGAGCACTGATATGTAAAGCACAGATCTCATCTTCATTCTTGTTTTCATTCAGAGTTGATCTTTTTCAACTGAGTGGTTTTTGGTCACAGCCGCCTGATTATAAATTTCAGACAGATACCTCTTTTATTTTCATTTTACTGAGATCGATTTCACCCAGGCCGTGATCGTGTGCTTTTGTGATTTGGAGAATGTCTTTGCCTTCCAGGCCCCATAGGGAGCAGCAGTAGCTGTCTATAGCCACTCTGTCTGTCCCGGCTATGACTTTTTTGGGTTTTATGATTTCGCCAGGTCCAAAGGGTCCGTTTGTGGTGATAAATTCTGTGGCATCCACGATACAGAGGTCGGGTTGTATAACGGTGTTCAGGTCAGCGATGCACTGCTCCAGATGGTCAATGGCATTTAGTTCTGTTTGCCATCCCTGTTTATGAAAGGAGCGGTTTGTTTTTTGTGAGCTCAGCCCCATCAGGTTTTTCATTGTTCCTGTGAATTTGTTGCCTGCATGGTCTTTGGTTATGGGCATGTCAATAAAAACGTCATATTTAAAGAGCTCATTCATGATTTGAGCTTCAGTGAGCACTTTGCCGTTGGGCACAGGAAGGGTCTTGAATTGGGATTCATCGCTTCCTTTGACAATAATAAGGTCTGCTTTTTCGTCAGAAATCACTTTTTTAAGTCCTGTTGCCTCCCAGTTCTGGTCCGGAAGTTGACTGATGCAGACGATTCTCCCGGCTCCTGCTTGTTGGCACATTGTGATTGCTGCACGGAGGACTTCGGGTTTGGTAAAAGCCCCGGGATTGTTTCTCTGAGGATTTGCTAAGATGGCAACTTTTGCCCCTTCAGGAACAAAGGCCTGCATGCCCCCTAAGATTCCGACAGCTTTTACCGTATTGTTGGAATAGTCTTCTCCCTGAGCGACCGCTATATCGATCCCTGAAACCTGTTTTTCTGTTGAAGTTGGTTTCTCTTTGCAGCCGCTTAACAATTCGATACTTATAAAAGAGGCAGCACCGATAGCCGTACCCTGTTTGATAAAATCACGCCGGTTTATTTTTTTCTCCATATTCATTTTTCTTATTTATTAAACCTCCATTTTTGCTTTTTAACCTTTTACTCCTCCATTACATCAACATTTTTATTATATATATAATAAAAAATCAAATGTGAAGGTTTTTTTGTGATGCCCTCAAATGAGAACGACATTCTCATTCTATTACCTCTTGACTTATGTTGCTTCAGCAATTATTCTTCCCTGTGGTAATGGTTTGAATAAGGGGTATGTATAGATCTAAACAACAAGCCTAAAAGAGTGCTCTGTTTAAGAGCAATGGATCTGAATAGGCCAGGTGAATGGCGATGGACGAAAAAAACATAAAAGGAAAGAGGCTCTTTTGTCTGGTAGACGGGGAGCACTATCCTTCCGTTACAAAGCTGACTCTGGAAGAGCTGGAAAAGGCAGGAGCAAAAGTCGCGGGCATCCTGTTTATAGGAGGAACGGAGAAAGTAGAAAATGCGGCAGAGGAGTTGAGAGGCGGCCGGGATGAATACAGGATTTATAGTGGGGGAGATTCTTTTCAGGGCACACTCACTATTCTCCGGGAAGCGGTTGAGGATACGCAGTGTGACATTGTGGTTGACCTGTCGGATGAACCTGTCATTGATTACGATGACCGGTTTCGGATCGCGTCACTGCTTTTGTATAAAAACCTCATCTATTTGGGAGCTGATTTCCAGTTCCTGCCTCCCCGGAGAGATATAGTATTAAACAAACCGAGTCTCAGCATCATTGGTACCGGAAAGCGTGTAGGAAAAACAGCCGTGAGTGTCACTGTTGCCCGTCTGCTTGATAAGAAAGGATTTGATCCGGTCGTTGTCGCCATGGGACGGGGAGGTCCGCCGGAACCGGAAGTCATTGTTCCTGATGAGCTGGAAATAACCGCAGATTTGCTTATTGATATCGCGCAAAAGGGAGGGCATGCGGCTTCTGATTACTGGGAAGATGCTGTTTTAGCCGGAGTCCCTACTATCGGTTGCCGGAGATGTGGTGGTGGAATGGCAGGGAGTCCTTTTTTATCCAATGTACTGGAAGGGGCAAGGAGAACAAATGAAATGGCCCAGCATTTTGTGATCATGGAAGGTTCAGGGCCGACTCTTCCGCCCGTTGCTACGGATGTTTCTCTTGTCGTGGTGGGCGCAGCCCAGCCTCTGAGACACATCACAGGTTTTTTTGGGGAATACAGGCTCATGCGTTCGGACATTGTTGTGGTGACCATGTGTGAGAGCCCCATGGCCAGCAGGGAAAAAGTCAAACAAATAGAAAAAGGAATCATCGGGCTTTGTCCTGAGATGGATTTGGCATTGACCGTGTTCAGGCCGGAACCCCACGGTGACATATTGGGAAAAAAGGTCTTCATGGCCTTGACGGCAAATCCTGTAATGAAGGATAAGCTGAGAGGTTATGTTGAAGAAACTTACGGCTGCTCGGTGGTTGGGATTTCGACCCATCTTTCTAACAGAAAAAAACTACGGTGTGATCTGGAGACGGGATTAAAGAGAGCGGATGTCCTCCTAACAGAGATAAAAGCGGCTTCCATTGACGTAGCGGCAAAGACAGCTAAGGAGAAGGGATGTGACATCGTATTCATGCATAATAAATCCGTACTCATAGGCGGAAATATCGAAAGTCTGGAGCAAGCTGTGTTAGACCTGTGTCAATCCGCCTACAAGGGAGATGGAAAATGACAGAAGTGATAAAAGGAAATAAGAGATATCCGTTTTCCAAAGGCATTCTGGCTAAGTCTATCACCAGAACGGGGATCCCGATGAGCGAAATCTATGAGATAGTCAACGATGTTCAAAGGAAACTCAAAGGCAAAGAAAGGAACGAGGTCAAAAGCGGTTACATCAAATGCCTTGTATGTGAATGTCTTCTTGCCCGAGGGTATAAGACCGAAGAGCGCTATTATCGTATAACAAGGGAAGTCAAATACCTGAATAAGCCGATGGTGGTTATGATAGGAGGAAGTACAGGGGTTGGAAAGTCAACCATTGCAGCGGAGGTGGCGCATCGTTTGGGAATAACACGGTCTATCGGGTCTGACGGAATAAGGGAAGTTATGAGATATATGGTTCCCTATTATTTTATGCCCATACTTCATGAATCCAGCTTTACGGCGGGAAAAAGGCTGAAGAGCCCTTATGTGAAAGAGAACCTTATTTTTGCTTTCATCCAGCAGGTAAATTCAGTGGCAGAAGGAGTCCATGCGTTTATCAAAAGAGGAGTTACAGAAGGGATCCACACAATGATCAATGGGATTCATTTGGTTCCCGGTTATATTGACCTCGCAAAAGAAATGGATGATATGTTCTGCTTTCATTACATTCTGCATTTATCTGATGTACAAAATCATATCCAGCAGATTTACTATCGTTCTGAGGGAAGCCGCAGAGATCCGGAGCGCTATGTGGAGGAGATAAACAATATAAGGGAAATCCAGACCTTTGTAAAAAAGATGGCGGAAGAAAAAGGAGTGATGGTGGTTGAAAATGATGATATAAAGAAAACGATTTCCATTATCATGGATGATATCATCACGACACTGGAAAAGGAGGTCAGTAAATGAATCTTCGATATCCTGCTTTTAATGATTTAAAGAGACCGGTCAGAGAAGTCATGACCAAAAGACTTATTGGCATAGACAGCAAAGCTTCTTTCAAAGAAGGCGTTGCAAAAATGGTGGAGTTTAGTATCAGCTCTCTGGTCATCACAAACGGAGACAAGGTTGTGGGCTTTATAACGGATACAGATGTCAAACGCAGCGTTGCGTCGGGACTAACACCTGACACGAAGATAGAGCAGATCATGACCGTTGACTTGATAACCGTTAATATAAGTGCCTCTATAAGAGAAGTGCTTGAGACCATGTCTAAGAATAAAATAAAGCATTTACTGGTTACAGAAAAGGGAAAGGTGGTCGGGATAGTGACAGTACGCGACCTCGAGCACATGGTAAGACAGAAGCTGGAAACATATATTTCACGGGAATGACATGAGAATTCTTCATATCTCTGACACCCATATAGGCAGAGCCTCGGATTTTAATAAGGAAATGTTGGAAGGGGTTCTGGAGGAAACCGGAAAACAGAAGTTTGATCTGGTCATTCACTCCGGTGATGTCACTCAGGGAGGCCGGAGGCAGGAATTTGAAAAGGCTCAAAAAATTCTATCCCGTGTAGATATTCCCCTCATTGCTCTTGCAGGCAATCATGATGCCCGTTCTGGCGGGCTTTATCTTTTTGAAAAATACATAGGCCCGTTGAACGGAGTGCGTGAGATCGGTGATGCTGTCATTATCCATGTGAACAGTGCCTTTGAAGACAGTGACCAGGGCCGGGTCGGCATGGTGAAGTTCGATATAATGAGGAAGGCGCTCAATGATCACAGTGAGAAAAAAATTAAAATCATTGTGCTCCACCATCATACGATTCCCATCCCCATGGCCGGCAGGGAAAGAAATGTTCTCACCAATGCGGGAGATATCCTGGATCTTATTTTAAAAGAAGACGTTGACCTCGTTCTTTCCGGTCATCGACATTATCCGAACATATATCAGATCGAAAACACGGTTTTTATTAATGCGGGAACAGCGAGCGCAACGAAAACCCGATACGGAGATGTCAACTCTTACAATATCATAGAGATCAATGAAAGGAGCCGCAGGGTCAGGACCGTAAGGCTGGATGGGAAAGCCAAGGGATTTTCTTTTCCAAAGCGAAAAAAAAGGATTTTTTCTGACTTTGGGGAGAGAGAGTTCAGGGCTATACACATTGCCAACACTTTGATTTCTGACTCCAGGGCTTTTTTAAAACGCAATTTTATAAACGCAATGGATACCATAAAGAAATTGAACCCTGATCTTCTGGTCCACTGCGGTGGAATAGTAAGAGAAGGCATTGCAAGGGATTACGATACAGCAGTCAGTTATATGGAAGAGCTTGAGTTCCCTGTGGTTTATACTCCTGCGGGACGTGATATAAATTATCTTGGATATTACCTTTTTCCTACTTATTTTGGTTCCATTGATCAGAGATATTCGAATGAGACTATTCTATTCCAGGGAGTTTGCTCCGCTCAGTATGATTCCCGGGATGGGATAGTTGGCCCCAGCCAGAGAAAGCTCTTACTCAAAAAGCTGAAGACTCCGAAGGAGATAAAAGCTGTCTTTCTGCATCACAATGTGCTTCCTATTCCCCACAGCAGGGAAAAAGGTCTGTTGGAGGACAGTGGAGACCTTTTACGCAGGCTCGTTGACGCGAAAATAGACCTAGTTCTGACCGGAACTTCCTCCCATCCATTTGCCGCTCAAATCGGAGATACCATAGTTGTAAACGCCAATTCATTAAGCAGCGTGTACCAGCGAAGTGTCTTTGGAAATTCCTTTAATATCATAGACATTTATGAAGGGGCCATTGCTGTGTTTGAAGTGAACAGCTTATGGGGGCAGAGGCGTCTTCTTGGGATATGGGAGAGAAACAAGAGCGCGGATGATTCCAGGTTGTGATCTCGCTCTTCCTCGGTACTTGATGTTGACTTCATGTCTTTAATCACATATATTTATAAACTCATTAAAGGAGACCTCAAGCCTCCTGAATTCTATACAAATCCTGTAGTGACAAAGAACGGTGAGCAGAGACACCTCTCTTTTCACAATAACATCCTTAGAAACAGGGGGGGAAACATAGTGGGAACTCTCAGTTCGGGAGAAGACATCACCGAACGAAAAAAGGCAGAAGAAGACCTGAGGAAAAGCGAACAAAAATACCGTAATTTCTTTAAGACCGCAAGAGATTGTGTTTTTATTACTTCCAGAGACGGAAAGTGGCTGGATATGAACGATGCGGCAGTAAAACTTTTTGGCTATGAAAGCAAAGAAGAACTTAGAAAGGTAAGCATATATGACCTTTACGCAAGACCCGAGGAGCGTGAATCCCATTTATTACAGATTGAAAAGAAGGGTTATGAAAAGGAAAATCCAATTGACCTAAAGAAAAAAGACGGGAATATCATCCACACACTGATTACTTCTGTCCCGATAAGGGATGAGCGGGGAAAGGTCATGGCATATCAAGGATCCATACGAGACATCACTAAACAGAAGAAAACAGAAGCAGCTCTTAAAGAACGCGAGACGCGCTACAGAGCTCTTTTTGACCGTTCCCGTGATTTTGTTTTTATTCACGATTTCAAAGGCGATTTTATTGAGGCGAACAAAGCAGCCCGTGACATTTTTGGCTATTCAAATGAAGAGATCAGTACCTTAAATTTTAGCTCTCTTCTGGCGGATGATGAACAGAATTCACAGGTTGAAGGAGCCATCAAAGAATTGGCTGAGACGGGCCGACAGAAAGAACTCACCGAGTTTAGGCTCAGGAAAAAAAATGGGGAAATCATATGGGTGGAAACAAAGTCATCCGTGATTTATAGAGACGGGAACCCAGTAGCTATTCAGGGAATCGCACGGGATGTTACGAAACGCAAAAAAGCAGAACAGCAAATAGAAAGAAGCCTTCATGAAAAAGAAGTTATGCTGCAGGAAATCCACCACAGGGTGAAAAACAATATGCAGATCATCATCAGCCTGTTAAGGCTCCAATCCCATGATGTTAAAGACAGAAGAGACCTTGAGTTATTCCGAATGAGCCAGGAACGGATCTATTCGATGGCTCTTATCCATGAGAAGCTTTACAGATCCAAGGATTTTACCAGGGTTAATTTTGCCCAATATTTTGAGAGTTTTATCATTCATATCCTCCATACCCATAATGTGGATTTGAATAAGATCAGATACAATCTGGATGTTGATGAGGTCAAGGTTGATATCAATAAAGCGATTCCTTTAGGCTTGATATTCAATGAAGTGGTTTCTAATGTTTTTAAACATGCTTTTCCAAAAGGCCGGGGAGGTGAGGTTTTGATCAAGCTGAGGCGTCACAAGAAGAACAAGAAGATCACTTTAACTATCAGGGATAATGGGGTGGGTATGCCGGATGAAGTGGATGTGGAGAATCCCAAAACTCTGGGTCTTCAGTTAGTGAAAGATCTGGTAGTGCAGATAAACGGAGACGTTCGCATAAAGAAAAAAGCCGGGACTGAAATTGAAATAATCTTTTAGAGCAGACAATCCTTCCGTTCTTTTACAAACCCTCATATACTTTTGCTTTGAGATATATTATGTTTTGAATTTACTCTGTCTTTTCTATATTCTTAGGAAGATAGTGATAAAATAATTTACGGAGGTCATTTATGGCAGTAAAAAGAAGGGATTTTCTCAAAATCGGAGCCTGTTCAGCCGGAGCCGCACTCTTGGGTTCAGCCTGCTCTTCAAGCAAAGACAAGGTAAAAGAAGCTGATCCCCTAAGCCGGCTCAGCCCGATGACGGATGATGTGGTCCCCATTTCAGACAAGGAACGGATGCAGCGAATGGAAAATGCCAAAAGCTTCATGAGGGAAAACGATATAAAGGCCATATATCTTGAACCTGGTTCCAGCATGTTTTATTTTACAGGCGCTAACTGGTGGCAAAGCGAGAGGATGTTTGCTGCTGTCCTTCCTGCTCAGGGAGAGATAGCCTGGATATGCCCAGCTTTTGAGGAAGGCCGGGCCAGAGAACAGATCCGGTTTGGAGATGATATCAGAACCTGGGAGGAACATGAAAGTCCCTACGAGCGGGTGGTCCAAGCACTAACGGACAGAGGCATTAGAACCGGAAAAATAGGTATCGAAGAAAGGGTGAGGTTTTTTCTTTTTGACGGGATCCGGAAGCAGGCCTCCCATCTGGAATATGTAAGCGCAGATCCTGTAACAGTGGAATGCCGGGTGCACAAATCTCCGTCTGAGATCGCTCTCATGCAGAAGGCAGCGGATATCACTATTGAGGCTTATAAGGCTTCTGTGGCACTGCTGGAGAAAGGGATGACTAAGGAAGACTTCATGGCTATTTCTTCTGCCGCGCATAGAGCATTGGGTGCTGCAGGAGGGATCGGTGCTCAGATTGCTGAAGCTTCTGCCAGTCCCCATGGAAGCGTGAAGAGGATCGAGCTGAAAGAAGGAGATATTGTTCTTATGGATGGGGGCTGCAGTGTGGATGGATACAGGTCTGATATCAGCCGGACTGTTGTTTTCGGAGAAGCAACGCAGAGGCAGAAAGAGATGTGGGATCTGGCGAAAAAAGCGCAGACCGCTGCGTTTGAAAAGGCAGGAGTGGGAGTACCGTGTGAGGAAGTTGATGCGGCCGCGCGGAAAGTCTATAAAGACTATGGATTTCCCGGAGAATACAGATTGCCCGGATGCCCCCACCGTACCGGACACGGCATAGGCCTGGACGGTCATGAATGGATCAATCTGGTCAAAGGAAACAAACGACCCATGGAGCCGGGGATGTGCTTCAGCAATGAGCCCATGCTGGTGCTTCCCGGGGAGTACGGAATAAGGCTCGAGGATTGTATTTATGTGACCGAGCAGGGACCCAAATATTTTTCCCAGCCTTCTCCCTCTATTGACCAGCCGTTTGCTTAGAGTAATATAATCTCAGCTTCTGGAAGTGACCTCAAGTCCTTGAAAATTTAAGGAAACAGGAATGTGTTTTATTCCCTTTCCCAGGGAATTGATTTCCTCCAGCATTTTGTTTTTGTGATCCGGTTGGTCGGAGCACAGTATGGTGAGAGAGCCGCCTTCTCCTCCGGCTCCGTTGACTTTCCAGCCCGAGGCATTGTGTTTTCCAGCGATACGGATGACGGAATCGGCCTGTTCGGATATCAATCCCGGATGCAGTGAACGCTGGCATTCATTATTTTCTTTCATGATTTTTCCGAACAAATCCAGGTCGCCCTCCATCAAGCAATGTCTGGCTTCCTGGGCTAATTCCTTCATTTTGTTTATCAAAGCGAATCCGGCTCCTTTGTTTTCGAGAAGTCTTATCACTTCTTCATGAAGCAGGGATGATCTGTGTCCGCTGCCTAAGTAAATGAGACAGAGCCTTCTGTTGAGAGCATTCTTTATTTTTTCCCGGAGTTTCAGTTTGGAGACACGGGCTTGGGGATAGCTGTACATATCGATAAAACAGACTCCCCCATAAGCAGCGCATATTTGGTCTTGAATCCCGCTCTGCCACCCTAATTTTTCTGTCTCCACTCTATGGGCTAAAGAGGCGATCTCTTCTGTTTCGTGTTTTTGAGGCGTGATTTGATCCTGGGCCCCGAGAAGCGCGACACAAACAGAACCGGAGGTTCCGGTTGAACTTCCCGCCGGGATACAGGAGTCGATTTGAATATCCAGTTTTATGTCTTCCGGTACACGAAGCGAACAGATGGCAGCTTGGAGAAGAGGATATCTATCATATTGGGGCTTATCCGGATCGACAAGGAAGCTTTCTCCGAAGTTTTTCGCATCAACTGAGACCCTTTGTTTTTTATTTTCAATATTTTTGGTGACCTTTATTTCAACATCTACCCCCGGATCAACGGCTGTGTTGAGCACTTTCCCTTGTTTTGAAAACCAGGTATCGGTCCATCCTCCGATATCGTTGATCCTGACCGGAGCGTGGGAGGTGATTGTTTTGATAATGCGTTCTCTTTTTTCTATCTTTGAAGATGTTTTTATATCGGTCATAAGTTCATCTTATTAAAAATCATACAAGCAATCAATTTTATTTACGATTGATCATTATCATGATAATTTGTGGCGATATGAAATTGAACTCAATGGCCTTCACGAATATAATAGGACAATAAGGAGGTTCTCATGAAGGTCAGAACACTTATCCTCATCTTCAGTATGGTTTTGATTTTTTCCCCCGGAACGAGTATGAACAGAGGAGAGGACCGGGTCTCTACTGTTGATAGAACGGATGCCTGCACGGATATCGTTGTGGGCAGGTCAGCATCAGCGGACGGGTCGGTCATCACCTCGCATACGGGATGCTGCCAGGAGTGCCGTGTTCATGTGGTACCGGACAGGACGTATCCGCCGGGAGCGAAGGCACCTGTCTATTACGGGCTCCAGGATGTTCGGAAGCCTCTCGAGGAATACGGAAAAATCATAGGATACATCCCCCAGGTGGAGAAAACCTACGCCTACTTCCACACCGGTTATTCCCATATGAACGAGCACCAGCTGGCAATAGGGGAAAGCACTCTCAGCCAGCGGGACGAGCTCAAGACCGACATCAATACGGGCCAGCAGATCATGAGCATCGAGATGGCCCAGGTCTTTGCCCTCCAGCGGTGCCGAACAGCACGCGAAGCGATCAGGCTTATAACGTCCCTTGTGGATGAGTACGGGTTTCTTCCCTCCTGTGGGCCGGAGTCGGAAGCTCTGTGCATTGCCGATCCCGAGGAGGTCTGGGTCCTCGAGGTCTTCAGTGTCGGGCTGGAGTGGGACCCGGAAAGCGGTGAGCCGGGAGCCATCTGGGCGGCCCAGAGAGTACCGGACGACCATATAGCTGTCGTCCCCAACTGGAGCATCATCAAGGAGATTGACCTCAGCCGTCCCGATGAGTTCATGGCTTCGAAAAACTATATGCAGGTGGCCATCGACAACGGCTGGTACGACCCGGAGAGCGGCAGGCCTTTCATCTGGCAGGAAGCCTACTCTCCTTATCCGCGGGAATGGGCGGTCAGCCGGTTGTGGCTGTTTTTTGCGCGGTTCGCCCCGTCCTTCAAGGAGTGGCCGGACAAGAGACTGAAAACCCCCCACTCGGGTTATGATGCCTACCACCAGTACCTGGAACCGCTCTCGACCTATCCCTTCTCCGTCAAGCCCGACAGGAAGGTTTCAGTCAGGGACGTCATCGAATTTCAGCGCTCGGTGTTCGAGGGGACAATTTACGACATGACAGCGGATACCGACTGGTTCCTTCCTGACGGCCGGGGAGGGATGAAGAAGAGCCCACTGGCCACGCCCTTTCCTACACGGGACATGCGCGAGCTCCTCGACATTACATGGCGGCGGATGGTCTCGCGAGGCGGCTACGGCATGGTCGCCCAGCTCCGAAACTGGCTGCCTGCGGCTGTCGGGGGGGTCTACTGGTTTTACCTGGACAACCAGTACGTCAGCACCTATGTGCCGATCTACGCCGGGGTCCAGGAGATCGCCGCCCCCTACAAGACCTATAACCCGGATGAGTTCAGCGAGGATTCGGCCCGCTGGGCGATTGACTTTGTGGATAACCTGCTCTACCTGTGCTGGCAGGAAGCGATTCAGGACCTGAAAAAGGTCCGCGATCCGCTTGAGGAGAGCTTCTTTACCGACATGCCGGAGGTCGAGGCTGAGGTGCTGGCCATTATCAAAGAGGATCCTGACCGGGCTAAGGAATATCTCACGGACTACACAAAGAAGAGCATGGAAAAAACTGTCCGGATGTACAAAGACCTCCGCAGCTTCCTCATCACCAAGTACACAAATAACAAACTAGGCCTTTAAGGTTTGGGGATTCCCCATGTTATTCGAAGCGGAGGGAATCGACGGGATTTTTGGATGCAGCCCGCACGGTCTGGAAGCTCACGGTTGCTAGGGCGATCAAAAGAGCCAGGCCTGCTGTCAGTAAGAACATCCACAGGCTGAGGCCAATCCGGTAGGCAAAGTTCTGCAGCCATCCTTTCATGAAATACCAGGCCATAGGCCAAGCCAGCACATTGGCGATAAGGACCCATTTCACGAAGTTTTTGTTCAAATTTGAAACAAGTCCCGGCACGGAAGCCCCCAGGACTTTCCGGATTCCTATCTCCTTTGTTTTTTGATCCACAATAAAGGAGGCCAGGCCGAACAATCCCAGACAGGCAATGAACAGGGCCAGAAAGGAAAAGGCGGTGAACATCTTTTGGGTCTGCTTTTCATTGATGTAGAGGTTGTCAAAGTCCTGATCCAGAAACGAGTAGTTGAAGGAATGGGACAGTGCTAGTTCCTTCCATGTTTTTTCTATTGTTTTGATGGTTCGGGGAAGGTCTCCGGTTTCCAGGCGCGCTGCGATAACTTGATTGGGCCAGTTATAGTACCCTCCATTAAGAAAGAGCGCCATGGGCCGGATTTCATGATGGAGGGATTCGTAGTGGTAGTCTTTGACCACTCCGATGACCGTAAAATTACCTCTTTCTCTAGACCAGTTGTTGATCCTTTTTCCTATAGGGTCTTCCCAGTTGAGCAGTTTTGCTGCTTTTTCATTGAGAACAGCAGCATGGGAGTCAGAGGGAAATTCTTTTGAAAAAAAGCGACCCTGCACCATCTCCAGTCCCAGAGTATTCAAAAATTCGTGGTCGCACACACATAGATTCAAAGTGAAGCTTTCGTCCACACCTTCAGCACCAAAACCAATATTGTTGAATCTCATTCCTGGCAGAGTGGATGTTCCTGAAACTCCGGTGATCCTTGTTTCCCTTCTCAGCTTTTCCTTGAAAGCCTCTGTGTTTTTCCCCAGTGATTCTGTGTTTTTGATGACAAGGACCTGGCTTTTCTGGAATCCCATTTCCTTATTCTGAAAAAATTTCATTTGTTGAAACACGACCAGGGTCCCGACCATAAGAAAAATAGAGATGGAAAACTGAAACACCACCAGCGCATTACGAAGCCATGCGCCGCCTTTGCCCACTCCTTTAAATCCTCTGTTTTTTAAAGCGGCCACAGGCTTGATTGATGAAAGGAAAAAAGCAGGATAAGAACCTGAGATCACTCCAACAAAAAGCCCGAGAGCCAGCAGAAGAGGGATGACCAACGGACTGTGAAGGTAGTTGAGCTCAAGAGGCCGATTGACCAGGTTTCTGAAAAACGGAAGGAGAAGGTGGACAAGCCCCATTCCCAGAGCCAAGGCGATGAAGCTTAAAATGACGGACTCGCTGATGAATTGGGCCACCAGCTGGCTTTTTCCTGAACCCACCACTTTTCTCATTCCCACTTCTTTTGCCCTGAGGGATGATTTGGCTGTGGACAGGTTCATAAAGTTAATGCATGCGATCAGCAAGATGATGACACTGACTACGGAAAACACATACACATAAGTCTCGTTTCCGTTAGATTCGAATTCTCCGTTCAGGTCAGATGTCAAGTGGATCCTGGTGATGGGCTGGAGATAGTATTCCCAGGAATTCCCCTTGGCTACCCAGGAATCATATTGTTCTCCGCCCATGTACTTTCGCGTGAATTCCTTGAGTTTTTCATTGAAAGCCTCTGCTGAGGTTCCTTTTTTAAGGAGTAGGTAGGTGATGAAACTATTGGCTGACCATTCGGTTTCGTTGACCAGATCCGGGAAAGAGGCCAATGAAACCAAAATATCGTAATGAAAGTGGGAGTTTGCCGGCATGTTCTCCGAGACTCCGGTGACCTCAAAGTCTTTGGTTCCCAGACCCCACGAAAAATCCACTCGGAGGATTTTGCCGACCACATCCGTGGTCCCGAAATATTTGACGGCGTTGTTCTTTGAAAGAACCATGGTATGGGGATTTTTTAGCACAGATTTCGGGTCGCCATGTATGAGCGGGACGGTAAAGATATTAAAAAAGGTTTCATCCACGGCATAAAACCGGGATTCATAAAACGTTTTATCTCCCGATATAACAGGGATTTCTCCGATATTGAGGAATTTGACTCCTGATTCGATCTCGGGAAAATCAAGAAGAAGTTTCCGGAAGGTTTCCGCGGAGGAAAAGGTCTGGCGGATCTGGGTGTTTCCGATGGATGCTCTAACAGCGATCCGGTGTATCCTGTCAGCTTTTTCATGGAACCTGTCATAGCTTAATTCATGGGTCACAAAAAGAAGGATCAGAACACTGCACGCGATGCCTATGGCCAGCCCGGTGATGTTGATAAGTGAAAACGCTTTATGTTTGAAAATATTTCTGATAGCGACTTTAAAGTAGTTTTTTATCATTTGAATTCCTTTCAAGATTGCTTACTTTTGCGGCATACAAGAAAGTTGCCGTGGATAACGAGACAAAGGCCGAATGGTCAAGGCATAGCATTTAGGTTCTTATATATAGACGTAAATTTATCCTAAATGGTTTCCCGGGACTATTCATTCATGCCGGAGAGCCACTGCCGGGGCGACTTTGGCTGCTCTCATGGCCGGATAGACCCCTGAAGCCAGGCTTATAATGACCGCAAAGATCACAGCTCCGGCACACAGCCACCAGGGAAAGTCAAAGTAATGGATATAAGGAATGTTTTGTTTTGAAAGAAAATAGTTTACGACCCGGTTTATCAGACCGGAGACAAGCCAGCCCAGCAGGAGGCCAAAAATCCCTCCCAAAAAGCCGATCAGACTTGTTTCAAAGAAGAAGACTTTTTTGATGTCCTTGTTTCCGGCGCCCACGGCTTTCATAATACCAATTTCTTTATATCTTTCCATTATGGACATGATCATGGTGTTTGTGATTCCAAGGGAAGCCACAACAATGGCTATCATTCCCACGGCAAATAAAATCATCTCCATGAACAGAAATCCTGTCTGGATCTCTTCAAATTGGTCACTGAATGCAAAGCTTTGAAAGCCCATGCCTTGGATTATTTCCTTGACAGATGGATCCTATTTTCTTTGGGTCCAGTGAAGACAGGTCAAAAAAGAAAGTTTTGATATTGATTTTCCGGCCAATGGCATCATGGATGTCTTTGATTCCAAACCCGGAGAGAAGAGAGCTGTGGATGATAACAGAATACTCTTCTTCGCTGGAATAGGTTTTTCCGGCTTTGATTTTTATCAGCTTGGAGCGGGCAAATTTGACAGGGAGAGCCTGTACAAGACTGAATTCTTTCCGCCCATTCATTTCGATCTGGGTGGGGAACCTAATGTCAGGGAATGCTGTCTCCACGCCTCTTATAGATCGGATTTCTTCTATGGCTTTGTCATCCAGGGGGATTCCCTGTGGTTTTTCTTTTTCAGGCACTCCTGGTTATTTGACTCATCTGTTTGGATTTCACCTGGAAAAACAGATATATAATTAAACAGATCCATTTTTTTAAAGGCATCTGTGACATTCTTCTGCATGCCTTTGCCAAAAGATATCATGGAGACCAGAGCTCCTATACCGATCACCACACCAATACAGTTAGAAGCGAGCAGAGTTTATGTGACCAAAGATTAGAAAGAGAAAAGCTTATATAATCGTTAATTTTCATCCAGATGGCTCCGCAGATCGGACCTGAATCACTTCAAGACCCGGATTTTGATGTGGGAGGGATGTTTTAAGGAGCGGTACACTTTGTGGGTGGCTTTCTGAAAATCGGATTCCTGAGCATGATAGATGTCTGTGAATTTTTGTGGATTGCGGTCAATGACAGGAAACCAGGTGCTTTGGATCTGGACCATGATCCTGTGTCCTTTTTGAAAGCAGTGGCCTTTGTCTCTGAGGTCAAACTCGATGTGGGTGATTTTTCCGGGCACAAATGGCTCGGGGTGTTCAAAGCTGTTCCTGTATTTGCCCCTGAACACGTCTGCGCCCACAAGCATCTGGAAGTGCCCCATCCTCACTCCGCATGGATTGGGCTTGTTGTCAGGAGCATCACCGGGATAGACATCGATCAATTTGACCACCCAGTCCGCATCCGTTCCGGTGGTGGACACATAAAGGCTGGCAATGATGGGACCGGCAATAGTGATATCTTCTGTAAGAACATCCGTCTCAAAAACAAGGACATCGGGTCTTTGAGATGCGAATCTCTGGTCTTCGACCATCCAGAGATGCCCCTGGGAAGTTCGGGTCTCTGCTGTGTAAGGAACAGGCTTATTGGGGTCACTGATAAAAGAGTCGTTTTTGTTTTCTTCAAAGGGAGGGTCAAAGGAGAGTTTCCCGTCAGTATGAAGGTAGAGATTTTTCTCTTGTGTTTCTTTGGGAGGCCAGTGGTCGTATGATTTCCATTGGTTCAGTCCGGTTATAAAGACAAGAGCCTCGGGCAGACCCAGAGGACCCTTATCTTTCAGGTAGAAGTTAAAAAACGGAAGCTCTGCGTTTTCTCTGAAATATTCTCCGGTTTTAGAGTCAAACCGGATATTTCCCAGACTGTCTCCGTCCATTCTTGCCCATCCGCCGTGAAGCCATGGGCCTACCACCAGCGTGCTTCTATTTTGTGGATTCTCCTTCTCTATGGCATAGTAGATGCTCATGGGGCCGTAGAAATCCTCCGCATCAAACCATCCGGCTACGTTTAAAACAGCAGGCTTGATGTTTTTGAGATACTGGAGAACCCCTTGCTTTTTCCAATAGTCATCGTAATCTCCGTGCTCCATGTACTCGTTCCAGGTGGGGACACGGTTATGAAAATATTTCTTATCAACATTGGAAACAGGGCCCAGGTCGAGGAAGAATTTGTATCCGTCAGGTGTTCCAAAGTCAAATCTCTGAACTCCTTTTTCTGTTGTCCCGGTTCTTGTTTGAGCGTTGTGAGCCAGCCATCCAAATGTATACATGAGCCGGAAAGCGCCGTTGTGATGGAAGTCATCTCCTATCCACATGTCAGAAGGAGAGGCCTGAGGGGAGGAAGCTTTCAGTGCGGGATGGGCGTCAATCATGCCCATAGCGGTCTGAAATCCGGGATAGGAAATTCCCCACTGTCCCACACGTCCGTTATGGTTGGGAATGTTTTTCAACAGCCATTCAATGGTGTCATAGGTGTCAGTGCTTTCATCTGTATCCCCGGGTCCTTGTTTGTTTTCAATATGAGGCCTCATGACCGTGAACTCCCCTTCTGATTTAAACTTGCCTCTGACATCCTGATAGACAAAGATGAATCCCTCTTTGGCATACGTCCTGTTTGGTCCGAGAACGGGCCGGAACCTGTTGGCTTCATAGTAACCCACCGAGTAAGGAGTCCGGAAAAGAAGGATGGGATACTCTTGACTTTTATCCAGAGGCTCATAAACCTGAGTGTAGAGTTTGACGCCGTCCCTCATAGATATCATGTATTCTGATTTCGTATAGTTTGCTTTGATGTCAAAATCTTGGCCGGGAATAAGCGGGGCTGCTATCCATAGCAGCAGTCCTATTCCCAAAGCAGCCAGGTGGGGCCATGGAGTCTTTTTGAATTTTTTCATATAAGTCCTCCTGTAAAAGGTTGAAAAGGAAAATCCCTTCTCCATATAGCACGGGAACCCATTGAAGTCAAAAAGAAATGTATTTTCCTATGTTTTTTTCAGCTGGATTCGTACCGCTGGAGATATTTCTTGAGAGAAATGGATAGGAATAATTGAAAGAAAATCTTCTTAATCAGCAAAATATCCGGCTCGATGTCGGATGTAATAACCTTTTCCCTTGATTTTAACTTCGATCTCCCGGAATCTTCCATCCGGCTGATAATTCTGAGGAGAATAATAGAGAATATAATAATTTTCAGATACATTTAAGGCTTTTTTAAAAGCCTCCCTGCCATCATATGAGCTTTCAGCTAAACCACCAGTCCCTTCAGATAGAGCCATCATGCCCTCGAATGTGCCGGGTCTCATATCATACCAGTCCGATCTCTGGAAATAGGGTTGACTGCTGTTTTCGGTTGACTTTTTAGTGATGAAAAGAAAATGACACGAAATGGATCTGTCAGAAAAAATTTGTTTGATCCGCTCCATGTTTATTTGTGGTTGACTGGTAATATCGAAAAGGTCTCTTGTTTCTTCAGGTGGGATCGGAAACATCTCCTTCTGATAAAAGATAAAAACATGTTTTTGACCTTCTTGATCTTTGAGATATTCGGCAAATTTTTCAGCTTTTGATGTATCGAATTGCTTGAGCTGCTTAAACTTTCGGGTGATTTCCATAAGAATTGAGTGTCTGTGGGATTCCTGTTCTGGAATATAAGGAAACATCAAGTCTTGATATTCATTCAACAATTCCCGGTATCTTGCACTCCCTTTCCAGGCGTCTTTTCGGATTTTTTCTTTTAGCTGGGATAAGATTTTATGTTTGGGTATTCTTTCAAAGGCAGTTGATTTCAAAGAATAGGTCTTGTATGGTGTGATGACAACAAGAGTGTCCTGTGGATCAAAGATGGAATTGAAGAAATAGTCCAGGGAGTCTCCGATCTCGGGCAAGTATTCGACTACTTCAAAAACGAGGACATAATGTCGTGAGGCTACTTTGGGATTAAATAACCCGGTTTTCAACTCTCGACGGGAAATATTTGTTTTTTTTATCAGATAAAATGACTCGATTTCCTGGGGAATGCCGTTCTCGTAGACTAAAAAGTCATCCATAGAAAGGTTATCGGCAAACTTTCCATTTTTAAAGACCCGCACCGGAACTTCAATACTGACAACTAAAGCCTCATTTTGAATTTTTGGCGTCTGGATCGGATCTGTTTGTGGAATTGTCTTGTTTTCTTCTGAACTCACTCCTATTCTTGCCATGCAGTTTTTCAGATGTCCTTGAATCTTTGATTTAAGGTTTTCATCAAGCTCTGCTGCCTTTTCAAGATCAAGGATTGCTTTTTTATAATCTTCCACCTTCATCCAAACAACAGCCCGGTTGTAAAATGCTTTGCCATAGTTGGAATCGATGGTGGCGGCTTTATCAAAATCAGATAGAGCACCCTGAATATCATTTATTTTCAGCTTTGCTGTCCCTCTGTTATTATACGCCTGAGCATTATTAGTGTCCTTTTGCAGCAGTTGTGTGTAATCCTCCACGGCGGATTGGAATTCGTCCAAACATTGATGGGTATAAGCCCGGTTGCTTAAGCTGATTAAGTGGTCTGGATTTATATCAAGCGCGGAATTGAAATCCAAAATTGCTTCTTCAAAATATCCTAAATCAGTTCTTATCCTCCCGCGCATATTGTAGGCTGTAACATTTTCAGGATCCAGTTCAAGCACCCGGTTGTAATCTTGAACGGCTTCTTCAAGCTCCTCTAATTGATACATTACTAAACCTCGATTAAGATAAGCACTGATAAACTCTTTATCCAGTCGTATTGCTGTAGAATAGTCTTCCAGGGCCCTTTCAAATTCTTTTTTCATTTGCCTGGCAAGGCCGCGGTTATAATAAAATGAAGATTGTTCGGGGTCGAGTTCGATTGCCTTATCGTAATATTTGATGGCTTCTTCGATATTCCCTTCCTGTATAAGCCTCAATCCTCTATCCTGCTTGATGGGTACTATAGGTGCTGTGGGTAATTGGGAACATCCACAAGCAAATAAAATTTCTATACCGAAGACAACTGTCCAAATAACCCGATATTTTATGATTTTTTCGTGTTTGACGTTCATGTTCATCAATTCTTTCTCCTATAACAAGGATGAATATGGTGTTGGATGAGTAAAGTGTTCACTATAAAAACAACTTTTTTAAGGATATGACTGACCTTTTGCAATTGACACGCTTTTAAATTTTCCTCTCTCTATTAGGTCGGTAGAAAAGCATTTTGGAATGTTTAATCAAATGAAGGCTGCTTTTCTCATCTTTCCTCTGTGGGTATTGGCATAGATGCCGTAATAGCGGACCATCGCTTGTCCCTTGTTAAGGATGTGAGAGGTCACTCGAGCGACAAACTCCTGATAATCCATAGACTCTGTCTCAGCCCTGACCGTACTGGTTTTTTCTGTGATTAAGGCCAAACACGATCATAATAAGAAAAACAGCGACTATGATTTTTTCAAAAGGTTCCTATCCTGAAATTATTTTTTTTATGAAAATCAGGATGATGACGATCACTATCGGGGATAAAATTTTCAGGGACAAAATCCAGAGAGGCCGTATGTTGAAACGAGGATTTCCCGAATGAATTTCCCTGACAGCTGCTTTAATCCCCCAAACCCAACCGACGAATATGCAGATAAACAAAGCCCCTACCGCCAACATAATATTTGCGAAGATGATATCAAACTTGCCCATAAAGTCGATATCCGTGAAAAATTTCATTCCTCCTGAAGCCAGAGCCGAGGGGATTCCCAGGCAGAAGGCGATGACCCCCAAAAGATAAGCCGCTTTTCTCCTCGACCAATTGCGCGCATCGATAAAATAGGACACTGAGACTTCGAGGAGAGATACGGTCGAAGTTATCGCCGCTACCAGCAAAAGCATGAAAAAGAGTATCCCAAAATAATTACCTCCGGGTATCTGGGAAAATATTAAGGGAAAAACCTTGAATACAAGTCCTGGACCGGCTGTAGGCTCAATACCAGGAAGAGCAAACAGCGTGGGAAAGATGATGATACCTGCGAGGAAAGCTATGAGGGAATCTGAAAAGGAGACCCAACCGGCTGATGAAACCAGATTAACCGTTCGGGGCAGGTAACTGCCGTATGTGATCATGATTCCCATACCGATGCTCAGTGAAAAAAATGCCTGTCCAAAGGCATAGAGAATCACTGTCCCGTTCAATTTTGAAAAATCAGGCTTCAGATAAAAAGATATTCCCTCCCTGGCACCGGAAAGAGTCAGAGCTTTTACGGCAAGGAAAATGATCAGGATCAGCAGCAAGGGCATCAGGATCTTTGTCCATCTTTCAATACCATCTTTCACCCCTCTGGAGATAATGAAGGTGGTGATGCCCACAACAATAAGTAAGCACAATATAGCCTGGACAGGATCAGATGTGAAATCGGTAAAAATCTTCTCACTCAACTGGCTGCTGACGGTTCCTTTGAATGTTCCGCTTACGGTTTTGGCAAAATAGCCAGCGGCCCAGCCAGCGATCACTGAATAGTAGGAGAAAATACAAAAACTTGTCAGCATACCCATAAAACCGATAATCTTCCAGGGGGTTTTAGGTTTGATTTTTTCGAATGCGCCGACCGCATTCTGCTGAGTGTAGCGCCCCAGTGTCAGCTCCGCCAACATCACGGTAAATCCCACAAGGGCCACAGCAAAAATGTAGACAAGCACGAAGACAGCTCCTCCATATTTGCCGACGACCATCGGAAAGCGCCAGATATTTCCCAAGCCGATGGCGGATCCTGTCGCTGCGAAGATAAATGCAATTTTTGAACCCCATCGGCCTCTTTGGCTCAGGTCTTGACCATTCATGTTCTATTTCTCCTGGAATGAGTGATAAGGACTCATTTTATCCAGTAGTATTTACCACAATTTTCCTGTTATGTAAAAGCGAAACTCCTATGGTCTGTCTATTTCAATATCAATATCCTGTCTCCGAATGTGACGATGAGATCGGGAGGAAACAACCTTTTTCTACTGATTCTGCGCTCATAAAGACTTTCACTCATCTACAGGAGAGACGGGATGAGACAAACGGGTTAGTGGAGAAGCTTTATCAAGGGATTCCAGAGGAAAGGTTCAAACACAGCAAAAGTGGCCACAGCAAGACGTGTGTTGACAATTATCTATGGGATGTTAGAAGAGAATCGTCCGTATATTCCCTATAAAAGATGATGATAGAACTCAAATCGGCTGCCTTCAGCAAATTTCCGCCCTCTCAGTCTCTTTTTTACTCTCAGCCCAGACCTTACTGGATAAAGGGAGAAAAATCTGTTGGCGTGTGATATAATTCAAAAATAGTGAACAGGGACAGGACTATTACTCTTCAGATTCTTTTTAATTCTCTCTTGAGAGCGGCTGTCTTGATTTGTTTTCTTCTATCCTTGTTTCCTCTCTCGTATGCCTGTGATGAAGAGCTTCGAACGGTCAACCTCAAGGTGGCAGCGGATGAGGAATTCCGCAGCCAAAGTGACTGGCAGCTCAAAGCAAAGCGATTGATATCCCGTTCTTCTGCCAGATTTGAAAATGAGTTCCATATCCGGTTTCACATTGAAAAATTCGTTTTCTGGACTTCTGACAACAGCGCGGATTCCCTCTTTGAACTGCTGCATGATTTAAGAAAGAAAATCCCCCATGAAAGCTGTGATGTGGTCATTGGATTGACATCTCAGAACCAGCAGGGAGCTAAGTTCGAGTATTCCGGCATCGCAGCCTACCTGAACAGCACTGTTTTATTGAGAGAGCTTCCCTCCGAATCAACAATGGAACGGTTGATGGCCCATGAGTTTGGCCATTTGTTCGGGGCCGCTGACCTTCATGAAAAAGATTCTCTTATGGATGAAGAAAAGCCTGGGGATAAATTCGATGGATTCACAAGAGATCTTATTGTCTTGAACAAGCAAAGAGACTTCAGCCCTTATGTTTTTCCGTTGTCTGGAGAGGAATTGGATAAAGCGGTGCAGCTGTATAATGAGCGCAAATCACTAAGGCTCGGAGAAGACAGTGTAAGGATGCTTTTGGCTGTTTTTTACCTGGAGATGGAGGATTATCCCCTCATGATGGAAGAGTGTCTCGCCCTGATAGGAAAAAACCCCGATTCTCCCGAAGCTCACAATCTTCTGGGCATTGTTTTTAGAAGGACCGGCCGGATCGACGAAGCTGTTTCCGAATATAAAGAGGCGCTGGCTCTTGAGCCGCGTTTCCCGGAAGTCCACTATAATCTAGGGATTGCTCTTATGAAAAAAAGCCTGTTGGACGAGGCTGTTGAAAAATTTAAAGAGGCTGTCAGTCTCTACCCGCGTTATGCAAAAGCCTATGCCAATCTGGGGCATGTCTATGTTGAAATGAACAGGGCCGATGATGCGGAAAGAGAATGCCTCAAAGCTCTGGAGATAAATCCTCTCTCCGCCGAAGCCCTCTCGACTTTGGGTGCGGCTTTGATCTTAAAAGAAAATTATGAGGAAGCCGAACGTGTTTCTCATAAGGCTCTTGAAATCGACGCCCGGCTTTACGGGCCCCATAATAATCTGGGAACAGTGTATGTGCATGGCAACAGGATAGATGAAGCATTAAAAGAATATAAAACAGCGATCAGGATAAAATCAGATTATCCGGAAGCCCATTACAATCTCGGGCGGGCTTATTTCCTAAAGGGAAAGCTGGAAGATGCCAGAAAAGAGTTTCTTGAGGCGGTTCGTTTAAGACCTGATTATGACGAGGCCTTTTGCAGTTTGTCAGCGGTTTACCTTAGGCTGGGTGAGCTTGACCGGGCGGTCCGCGAATGCCAGTCCGCTCTTGAAATAAATCCCGATAACGCGGTGGCGCATTTCAACTTAGCCCATGCCCTTTACAGGCAGAGATCCTACGAAGATGCTGAGAAAGAGTGCCGCAGGGCAATGGCATTGGGTCTTGAGGTGCCTCAATCCTACAGCCTGCTGGGTATCATATTGGAGGAGACGGGAAAGAGGCGAGAGGCCAGAAAACAGTTTTTAAAGGCGTTGGATTTAAATCCTCAATTTATGGAAGCCCACTTGAATCTGGCAAACCTTTATTTTAAAGATAAAAATTTTTCCAAATCCGAATCGCATTATCAAAAAGTCCTTGAAATCGATCCTTTAAACGGTCATGTGTGCCATTATTTAGCTTTGGTCTATTTTTATTTAAAGGATTATGACCTGTCTCTGGCTTATGTTAAAAGGGCTGAAAGTTTGGGCGCAACAGTGAATCCTGACTTTAAGAAAGATCTTTTAAATATAATTGACAAGAAGATCTATAAGTAAAATCCATCTTTTATTTGAGTTTTGTTAGGGTGATCTTATACTTCATCCAATCCCCTTTGCTGCGATTGATGACTTTTCCGTCTTCAAGAGGAATTTTTTCACTGGAAAGGCTGAAGAGAAATTCAGAAGATTTAAATGTCCTGTTATATATTTTTTCTCCCAGATTTCCTAAATTGCGGGGCACACAGGTGACACATGTCAGGGGCACATGATGGGGCCATTGGAGCTGTACGGTGTTTCCTGATACTTTTCCGTTTATTTTTTCTCCTGTGAAGTCAATGTCAAGGTCTTGACTGCCCTCACATTCTTTTTCGCTGCAACTGTAGAGGTCCTCGTGTTGAAAAACAAGACCGTGGTCTAAAATTGAGGAAAAGACATCTCCGTCGTAATATCTTCGAGAGGGGCCTTGTCCCAATGTCGAAAATTCAGCGATCAGATTCCATGTGAATCTCATGGTGATAGGAAGTTCACCTATTTTCGCTTTCAGTCTGGGATTATCAATGGGCGGCTGTAAGGAGTCGGTTTCTTCTCCGTTTACACTGACCCGCCAGCTTTCTATTCCGTCTAAATAGAAGGTTGTTTTTCCGGAGAAAGTCTGGGGAGCTGTATTTGCGGACATAGAACTGTAGTCAACCACTTTCTCTGCTCCGTCCTTAAGTTCAATATCAAAAAGCGTAAACATATCATCAGTGCTTCTCTGTGCCAATGTGTTGGGATCAAAGTCATCCACATATTCTTTCTTTTCTGTCCCCATTGGAGGAGGATAATTAACGGTGATGATTCCTTTACAGGGAATTTTTGCGTGTTCAAACCAAAAATTCAGATATTTCCCCTTTTTCCTTCCTTTGGCGATAAGGGGTCCCTGTCCCTTGAGAGGGCTTATAGACATTGCAGGATTCGGAGAATATTTGAAATTCATGGTCACGTATATTTCGCCTGTTCCTGAAAAAGTCCCTCCCTTTTCAGGATTCAGATAGGCAAATCCTTCGGATTTGATTTCTATCCCTGCAGGGCCGTAAGCGCTGACCCCTTCCATGGAAAGAGACGAACGAAAACTCAGGAGCAGCTTTTGTCCTGTCTGAGCATGTGCAGGGGAAGAGAAAGAAATGGATATGAGCAGGACCAGTAATAAGATTTTATTTACAGTTGACCTTTTTTGTTTGTTTTTTGGATTCATGTTTTTATTATCCCCTTAAGTAATATGGG
>CAZSZS010000112.1:0-12547 GCA_964611275.1 uncultured Eubacteriales bacterium | reverse complement strand
GCACTTTTGTTTTCAGGATTGAAATACAGTTTTGTGCTTATTTTAAGAATGTCTTTTATATCCTTTATTTCTGAAATGAAATCAAAAACCAGCATTTCGTTATACTGATGGACTATGTTCGCTATATTGGAATCGCTTCCGTCAATGACGACTCCCAGATGGGATGTTTGGTCCTTTTTTATCCGGTCTGAGAAGTCATGAGGGATGATGATATACTGCTTAATGCTCCCTGACTTCAGCATTTCTTCAGAAATCTCTTCAGGACCTCGGCCTTCCCTTCCTTTGACCATCCGGATGACGGAATAATAACGATTATTGGAAAATTTCTGCACGAGCGACCTTGAAAGCTCGCTCTGGGAATAATCAATGATCACGGTCTCTATGTTCTTTAAGTCGAACGAAAGAGAGAATCCGAATATGAGGATCATGATGATGGGAAGCAAAAACAGGATGACCAGGCTTTTGGGGTCTCTCAATATGTGATAAATCTCTTTCAGTATAACCGCTTTAGTTCGCTTCATGGCCAGTCACAGCTTCCCTGAAAAGTCTTTCCATGGATTCTGCCTTTTCCGCCCTCATCAATTCAGAGGGTTCTCCCTCAAGCACGATCCTTCCATTATGTATGATAAGGATCCTGTCCGCATACTCCGCCTCATCCAGGTTATGGGTGGTTACAAGTATGGTCTTGCCTTTTTTCTTCAGGTCATAGATCTTTGCCCAGAACTCTCTTCTTACTTCCGGGTCCACTCCGGAAGTAGGCTCATCAAGAAGGATGATCTCCGGGTCTGAAATAAGGCATGAAAAAAGCGCCACCCGCTGTCTTATGCCCGGAGGAATGTCTCTGACTTTTTGAGTGAGTATTTCCCTTGGGATCTCCTCTGTGATCAATTCCTTTTTTTCTTTTATTGTCTTCCTGGAAACTCCTGAAACCCCTCCGCAAAACTCAATATTCTCATAGGCATTCAATAAAGGATAAAGAGAAAACTTCTGGGACATATACCCAATGGATTTCTTGATCTGTTTTAGATTTTTCGTCACATCATAACCCCTCACCCATACATTCCCGGATGTTATGCGCAGGAGTCCTGTCATCATTTTAATGGTCGTGGTCTTTCCCGCGCCGTTAGGCCCTAAAAAACCCAGGATCTCCCCCTGTTTTATGCGAAAGTCCACTGCATCCACAGCCGTGAAACGTCCAAACCTTTTCGTAAGCTGCCGGGCAACTACAATATCATTCTTTTCCAAAGAGCTGCTGCTGGGATCAATCATCTCCCACACCTCTCTCATAATAAAGGTATATATCCTCCAGGGAAGGCTTCTCTTCCCTGATCTCATCAGCTTTGATAGTGGCTAAAAAATCAGAATCCCCTTTAAACAGGCATTTGATATAACGCCCTTTTACATAAAAATGAGCCCTGATTTCCTTTTTCGAATTAAGCTCATTGAGCGTTTCGAATATATTTCCTGCCGGAAGAATGCGAAACATTTTTTCCGGAAAATTGTCTTTGATATCCCTTATGGCCCCCTGCTTGATTTTTTTTCCTTTCCTGATAAAAACGATAAAGTCTCCTTTTTCTGCTTCATCGAGATAGGGAGTGGCCATAACGATTGTTTTCCCTTCTTTTTTTAAATCATCCATTATTTTGAAAAATTCGATCCTGGAGAGGGGGTCGACTCCTGTGGTGGGCTCGTCCAAGATCAATATGTCCGGTGAGGAAAGCAGGATTGTGGATAAGGCCAGTTTTTGCTTCATGCCGCCGGACAAAGCGCCGGCCCGCCTCTTTCTGAAGGGAAGCATCCCCGTTCTTTCCAGAAGACGATTTTTCAGTTCTCTTTTTCTCCCGGACTTGACCTTCTGGATATCCGCAAAAAAATCCATATTCTCTTCGACCGTAAGGTCCGTATAAAGCGAGAAACGCTCCGGCATATAACCCGTTATATCAGTCACTCTGGAAAAATTTCCATCAACAGGATTGTCTTTAACAAATATATCCCCTTTATCCTTTTTAATAAGCCCCAGAATGATTTTAAATATCGTGGACTTCCCAGCACCATCCGCACCCGCTATGATGGTGATCTTCCCTCTCAAGGCCGAGAAAGAGACCCTATCGACCGCTTTGATAGGGCCGAATGATTTGGAAAGGTCTTTAACAGCAAGCATGTCTACTCTTCAGATCCGTTGATGATGACCGTAACCGGCATCCCGAGTTTGAACTTATCCACAGACGACTCGATACGTATTTTGACTTTATAAAGAAGCGATTTTCGTTCTTTTTCAGAAATGATATATTTGGGTGAAAATTCAGCTTCTCTACCAAAGTTGATGATCACACCTGTGAAGGGCGTCTGTTCGCCATCCAATAGAATGGAAACCTCCTGTCCGAGCAGGAGTCCGCTGATCTCTTTTTCTTCCAAGAACGTCTCAATAAAAAGGCTGTCCAGGTCAAGGATATCCGCCACCGCAGAGCCCGGAAACACAGTCTCTCCCTGAGATACGAATCTCTCCAGGATGACCCCTGAAACAGGAGCCTTGACAATATGGTCCTGTATTTGAAGCGTCAACTGTTCCTTTTGATTCTTTATGCTTTCGGATTGAATGGAAAGCTCGGATAAAGATTGATTCACTTCAAAGAGAGATGTTTTGACTTCTTCCAGTTTCAACTCGGCCTTTCTCACTTCATCCTCTGAGATCGATTCTTTTTGGTTGAGCCTTTTAAATCTTTGAACCTGATTTTCCCAATATTCGAGATTCGAACTTAGAAAATCCTTTCTGTTCTCCAATTTTCTTCTGCTGACCGGCAGCTGTTTTTCCCTGATATCCAAACCCTGCATCTGTGTCAAAAGCTTTTCAGCATTGACTTCGGCCAGGATATCTCCTTTGGTGACTCTGACTCCCTCCTTGACGCTTACTTCATCCGCAGTCCCTCCTACCAGGGTCTTAACGGTTATGACATCGCCGTCAACAACTCCGGATGCTTTGATCGGCTCAGCTTCATTGTGTCTGCAGGAAGCTGAAACCAACACAAGGATCAACCCCAATATAAAAATGACTCTTCCTCTCATGATCCATACTCCTTTGTCCGACTTATTAGAGTGTTTATCTTTACATTGATCTTCTCTATCTGAAGCGACAGCTCCCGCTTCATGGACTCGTATTTTATTTCCGATTGAAGCGCTGCCAGATAGTCCACATTAGGGATCTGCTTCTCTTCATAAAGCGCTTTTTTTAGTGCGGCATCTTCTTTAGAGTACGCTATCATATTTTCAATGTTTGCCTTCTTTTTATTCAATGATCTTTTGACTGAATAAAGCTGCTGCAGACTTTTTATTATGTCCCTTACAAAATCGTCTTTCTGATTCTCTAGTTTTCGGATGCTGACATCTATGACATCTTTCTCTCGAGCCCCCTTATTCCAATCAAAAACAGGCATGTTCAGCACCACTCCTCCCTGAAAATAGAGAGACCATTCCTTGGCAAAATAATCTATTCCCGGTTTTCCGTAATGCAGTTCTGCAAATCCGTTTATACTCGGGAGGTATTTTCCGGAAACGATCTTTTTTTGGAGTTCGAGCACTTTTTTCTGGTCCTCCATGGTCTTTAAAACAGGATGGTGGTTCTCAAAATAATCAAGGGCCTGCTCTTCAGTCTGCTCTGCCTCTTTATGCACAGGTTCGATTCCCTCGGGATAATGACCGCACAAACTGTGAAAATCGATACTGACCTTATCAATAGCCCGGTTTAAATCATTGATATTCATATCTGCCTCTTCAAGACGTGATTTCGTCTCTAAAAGGTCTGTCTTTTTTACCAAACCTTCTGTGTACAGGTCACTCAGCTTCTGACTGTGAAGCTTAAGGGTTTTCCTCAGGCTCAAAACAGCCTTTTTCTGGCTCATGAGTATCTGATAGTCATAGAAAGAAGACTTGATGATGTCCACCAAAGAATCCCTTTCCAGTTCAGTCTTGTTGGCTTCCACAGCTTCCCGTACCTTCTCCATCTCCTCCCTGCGGGAAAGGACCCCCCCGTTGAACAGAGGCTGACTCAAAGAAACGGAAAGGTCATAATTATGGTAAAGCCCTGCTTTATAACTCTGTCCCGGCACTGATATCACCCCGGGTATGTCAACTCCTGGAAATTCAATGGTCATTGTGTCGGATTTATACAAATAGTTCGCCTTCAGATCCAGGCTGAACAACCTGTCCTTCAAAGACTGTTCCACTCGCAGCTCTGCTTCTTTTTCCGAGAGAAACCTGTTTTTATACGAACCGCTTATCTTTAATCCGTCCTCAACTGCCTGTTCGAGACTTATTTTTTCCACAGCTTCCAGGGACAGAAATAAAAGAAGAAAAATTGATAAAAAAAGGAAATTTTTTTTCATTTTAGCATCCCTCTCTTTATGAGATTAACCACGCTTTTTATCCTGCTTTCAATAAATTGATCATCTATATTGACTTTTCTGTCCAAAACAGCCTCCACCATGGGAAGGCCTATAAAACAAAAAAGCGCCGGAGGCATGATGTTCAAAATGATATGAACCGGATCTGACTCAGAAATGATGCCCTTTTCATACCACTTATGAACCATTTCCTGGAGTATGATTTGGGGTTTGAAAGAGGTGTTTTGAAATATATCTGTTATGATCTTCGAAATATGGTCCGGATTCTGCACAAGGTCATGAATAATGATCTTGGCTAAAAACTGCTTTTTACTGAAAAATCTTATGTATACTTCAGGAAGCACTTCAAACAACCTCTCCGGGTCATCAGTCTTCATTATGGATTTGCCGACATCTTGCAGGAGACCTTTCAGGGATTCTTCCATGATCACGCGGTACAGTTTTTCCTTTGATGAGAAATAGTAAAAAATCATGGCTTTGTTGATACCCGCACCTTTGGCGATACGGCTGACACGGGCTCCCCAGAATCCACTTTTGGCAAATTCCTTTACAGCGCTTTTTAAAATCCTTTGCTGTGCTGAATCTCGTTTTTTGCTCATTTAAACCAACCGATTGGTTTAACCATTTGGTTAAAAATGCCATAATTTTTTTATTCTGTCAAGTCATTTTCTTATATTCCAGAGAATTACTCTTTTTCTATCTCTGAAGCTCTTGTGGTGCGGTTCCTTCCCTGCTGTTTTGAAGAATACAGGCTTTGGTCAGCCTCTTTTATGAACTTTTCATGATCCTCACATTCCGGACCACCCTGAATACCGGCGACTCCAAGGCTGACGGTTATATCAATTGTAATCCCTTCGGAGATTATGGAGGCACTGGCTATTTCCTTGCGGATCCTTTCCGCCTGCACCACCGCTCCTTCTTCATCCGTATTTCTCAGGATCATCAAGAATTCTTCCCCTCCGTAGCGGGCTAAAACATCTTCCTTTCTACACATCGAATTCAGGAGTTCCGCTGTTTTTATAAGCACATAATCACCGGCCAGATGACCATGAGTGTCATTTATTTCTTTGAAATGGTCAATATCGATCATGACTAAAGATAAGGGGACTTCAAACCTTTTTGAGTGGCTCATTTCCTCTTCCAAACGCTCGATCAAGTATCTCTTATTATACGCTCCTGTAAGGGGATCATGGACTCCCAGCTCATACAGCTCATCTATAGCGACCCTTTCGTCTTCATCAGCTAAGGAAAATTTGAAAATCGTTGTTGGACTCATATGGACCTTATCGTTTTGTCTCAGCGTCCTTTGTTTGATTTTTTCACCGTTCACAAATGTTCCGTTCGTGCTTTTCAAATCTTCTATGACAGCCTTCTCATCGCTCAGTTTCAGTTTCAGGTGTTTTCTTGAAACCCTGTTGTCTTTGATCACAATATCGCATTCCTGTCCCCTGCCCAAGACCGTGGTCCCTTCGGAAAGAGGAAACAACCGGCCCTGCATGGGGCCTGACAAAAAAAACAGATAGACTTTTTTAGGTTTTTTCCCTACCAGACCGGTTATGGATGTATTCGAGGTTTGATCATATCCCTCAGCTTTAGATTTTCTTTTTTTCTCATTCATGATTTTTATACTACTTAAAAACGAACAGGCACACAATATCTATTTTCTCATTTCTTCTGTATCTCTAAAACCAGGTTTCCCCATTCATCTACCGTTGCCTTCCAATCCGGACCTAAAACAGTCGTCGACTCTCTCTCCTCTATAACCGCAGGCCCGTCTATATGATGTCTGCAGAGCAATTTATTGCGGCTGTATATTTTGGTCTTCATTCGCTTGTCCTCATACCACACATTTCTGATCCCCTGCTGTTCCGGAAGTCTGTTCTTTTCTGACTTTTTCAATCGAATTAAATCAGGCTTTTTTCTCACTTCCACTGCTCTTATCCTCAAATTGACAACCTGAATGTCTTCTTCAGGAGCTTTGTGTCCGTATATTTGTTCGTGCTTATCATGAAATGCCGATTTTATTTCATCCATGTCGGATTCTGATATCGGACAGACAGGCATAGGAATTTTTAATTCATAGTTCTGTCGGATAAGTCTCATATCCGCACTGGCAAGGACCTTTCTGCTGCGCTTCAACACCTTCTTTCCGTTAAACCACATATCAGCCTTTTCTTGCAGAGAAGAGAGAGCCTTATTGATCTTTTGTATATTTCCTTCCAAAGCAATCATTACTGTTTCAACGAAATCCGTACTCAAATCCGAAAACAGAAGCCCCAGACTGGAAAAAAGCCCGGCCATTTGCGGAATGATGATCCTGGATATCAACATCTTTTCTGCCAGTTCGCAGGCATGAAGGGGGCCAGCTCCTCCGTACGCTATCAACGTGAATTCCCTGGGGTCATAACCCCTTGAAATAGTCAAAAGCCGAAGAATACGGAGCATGCTGGCATTGGCGACAGCTATGATCCCTGACGCAGCCTCTTCCTCACCCATCTTCAAAGGACCACACAACCTTCTTAAAACAGCGTTCTCTGCCAGAGCCTTATTGATCTTTAATTCCCCGCCTAGGAAATTACTTTCTGAAAGCCTGCCAAGGATAAGATGCGCATCTGTTACAGTGGGTTCCTTTCCTTTTTTCCCATAACAGGCTGGACCCGGAACAGCTCCAGCGCTTTGAGGACCTACTTTAACATGGCCCCCTTTATCGATCCTGGCTATGCTTCCGGCTCCTGCCCCGCACTCCACAACATCTATCATCGGCGTTCTCACAGTATACCCGCTTCCCTTCTGTCTTCCGGAAAAATGAAGCTCTCCTCCCACTTCATATTCAGGAGTGCAGACAAGCTCATGGTCCAATATCATGCCTGCTTTAGCCGTAGTCCCGCCCATATCAAACGCAATGACTTTATTCATCCCAATCATTCGAGAGAGGAATGAAGCACCGATCAGCCCCGCAACTGGCCCGGATTCAATCAGGGTCTGAGGCTGTTCTGCTGCCTGCTCAGGCGTTGATACCCCGCCTCCGGAATGCATAATGTTCAGATTTCCGGAGTTCCATCCTTGGACGCACAGCTTCTTTCTAAGTGCACTCAAATAATTTTTAACTTTAGGCCCGACTGAGGCGGCAATGACCGTTGTGGAGGCCCGTTCATACTCGCGAAACTCTGGAGAAATCTCACTGGATAAGTACACAGGCTTGTTTTTCAGTATCTTTTGTGCCAGCTCTTTTATCTCTTGCTCATGTTTCGATTTAGTAAAGGAGAAAAGAAAAACCACTGCCAGAGCTTCGATCGCCCTGTCATTGAGTCTTTTTAATTTATTTCTCGCATTTTCTTTGTCTAAAGGGACCTGAACATCCGCTGTGGCTGTTATCCTTTCCTTGACCTCTTCTACTAAACACTTCGGAACCAGAGGCTTTTTCCTGTCCTTCATCAAATCGTATAGATCGGGACGCTGCTGTCTGCCGATTTCCAAAATATCCTTAAACCCCTTGGTTACGATGAGTCCCACTTTGGAAACCTTTCCTTCAAGAAGAGAATTTGTCACTATGGTGGTTCCATGGGTGATTGCGCTAATGGAGGATAATCTCCTGCCCGCAGGCTCTACCGCTTTCATCAATCCTCTTATAAAGGACTTTTCAGGATTATCCGGAGATGAGCGCACTTTGGATCTCCAGAAAATTTCCATCTCCTCATCATAGATAATGATATCAGTGAATGTTCCTCCGGTATCCACAGCTGCTCTCATTATTTCCTTCCCTTTTTTCTTTCTTTTTCCCTTAGTTTTCCGGTCGCACAGACATCAATCTCTCCTTTGGCTCTAAAAATAACTCCGTATTCGGACTTTGCTTTCTCTCCTGTGATCTTTCCGTTCAGATAATCGATCCGCACGCTTTCAAGGTCTCTGTCAAAAGGCGGGCCGCATCCTCCGCCCCCTGCTGTTTGAAAGGACAAAACATCACCTTTATCAATTGATATTCCCGATGATTTTGACTTTAATTTTTCCTCTCTTCCTGTCTTGCTGTAGAGGACAAAGCGCCCTTTTTTCCCATGCTTCCCGCCAAAGAGCCCCCAAGGGGCCACTTCATGTCTGTCTGAGTGTGCTGAAAACAACAAGGGGACCAATGCCTTTATGTCTTTCCGGATACCAAGGCCACCTCTAAAACGGCCGGGGCCTCCCGAATCAGGAACAAGCTCATAAGTGAGGACACGCAAAGGATATTCCATTTCCATGGCTTCTACAGGAAGATTAGAGGTGTTTGTTATGTTCACCTGAATCCCGTCCTGCCCATCCTTAGTGTTCCGCGCGCCCATGCCCCCTCCAAGCGCTTCAACATACACAAAATCTCTTCCTGACAGAGCTTTTGTTCCCCCGAATATGATGGCTGTAGTGGCTCCGTTAGAAGCTGCCGTGACTTTTTCGGGCAGTCTTTTTGCAAACGCCCCCATTATGGCATCCACCACTCGTTGGGCTGTATCTGTCCTTCCTCCAACCGCTGCCGGCTCGACAGCATTGACTAAAGTGCCTTTGGGAGCTTTGATCTTAACAGGTCTCATGAATCCATGATTCATAGGTATTTCAGGGCCAATAATGGCTTTTACGGAATAACAAACCGTTGCCAGCAGTGCCGGCCAGACCATGTTGATCCCTCCCGAAGCCTGGCTCGCTGTTCCTGAAAAATCAAATTCTACGGATGGGGTGGGTGTGTGTGTTATTCGAACAGCCACTTTGATCCTGAGACGCTCTTTTTCCACTCCATCATCATCCATAACGTCCTCAAACGAACAAGAACCATGGGGGATCTTTCGCAAGGTTTTCTCCATCCATCTCTGACTGTACTGATAAATGTCTTTAATCACGGCCTGGACTGTGTCTTTTCCGTATGTTTCATAGACCTCTACCAACCTTCTCTCCCCTAACTTCAATGAAGCGACCTGGGCTCTGAGGTCTCCTTCGCTTTCTTTTCTGTTCCTTACGTTAGAAAGAATGGTATTCCACAGGTCTTTCCGTAAATTCCCTTTCCTAAAAAGTCTTGACGGTGGGATGCGGATCCCCTCCTGGAAAATCTCTGTGGCATCTCCGGCAGTTCCCGCTCCCGGGGTCCGCCCCCCTACATCTGTCCAGTGAGCTATATTAGCAGTGAATCCTATCAGGCCTTTGTTTATAAAAACCGGTTTGACCAAAGTCACATCAGGCAGATGTGACCCCCCTCCTAAATAGGGATCATTAGCAATCAAGATGTCACCCGCCCTGAATTCCCAATCACTTGAGTTCCTTCCGATTCTATCCATCAATCCCTGCATAGAACCGAGATGTATGGGAATGTTCTCGGCCAGAACAACAAGCTGTCCTCTTTTGTCAAAAATCGCGCAGGAACAGTCCTTTCTCTCTTTTATATTCGTTGAATAAGCAGATCTGATTAGAGATATGCTCATCTCTTCTGATATGGATTGAAACGCGTTTAGAATGACTTCGGAAAGGATCGGATCACGGTTATCTTTCATGGGTTCTACCTGTTCATTTAATAACATATGCAATATATAAGGTCAAAAATGTCAATGGTCCCGTTCAAGAAGATTAATATTTTTGACATAAATCCTCTCCTCTGATATAAGCATACCTGAATATGAAATATATTATTTCACAGGGGGAAAAAATGAAAAAAACATTTCTCATTCTGCCCCTGCTCCTCATTATCGGAGCTACGGCCACCTTTGACATATCTGCAAAGGAAAAATCACCGGACAGCTCGAAAACAAAGGTCTATACCGGTGAAGAACTCCGTACCATTGCCTTTCCTGTGGGCGGAATAGGGACAGGCAATATCACTGTAGGGGGGCGAGGAGACATCAGAGAAATGGAGATCTTCAACCGCCCGGCCAAAGGCATTTCTCCGAACCTGACTTTTTTCTCCATATGGGTCGGATGCGAAGGCCAACCTCCTGTTGCTAAGATACTCGAACGGGAGCTTTTCCCTCCCTATGTGGCATGGGGAGGTATACCGAGGATGCAGCTTCCGGGGGTTTCCCGCTTCGATGAAGTCTCTTTCAAGGGGGAATATCCCTTTGCCTGGCTTGAATTCACAGATAAAGACATCCCGGTGAAAGTCATACTGGAAACATACAATCCTTTCATTCCCCTGGATCCGGAGAGAAGCGGGATACCGGGAGCTGTGTTTAACTGGAAGATTAAAAACGATAAGGACAGCACAGCGACTGTCTCCATAGCCTTCAGCATGCAGAATCTCATAAAAACGGAAAATAAAGACGGGAATATTACATATGGGGAAAATATCAACGAATGTATTGAAAAAGACTCCTTCTGCGGAATCAAAATGAGTTCCAAGCGGGCGGATCCGGATTCTCTGGAATACGGGGATATCACATTCGGTACGACAGGCAAAAAAACCAATGCCCAGACAAGATGGTATAGAGGAGGATGGTGGGACAACGCTCATATCTTCTGGGATGATTTTTCCGATGACGGACAAATACAAGAAGTGAAAGCCCTCCAGGAATCGGAGGAAGGACGGAGCGACACAGCCTCTCTTCTCGTAAATGTCGAACTCAAGCCCGGAGAGGAGAAGACAATCCCGTTTTATCTGACATGGTATTTCCCTAACAGGGAAAATTACTGGAACAGGGAGCAAGAAGTCAAAGGGAAAAGATTCCATAATTATTATGCCACACAATTCCAGGACTCACTGGATGCAGCTTCCTATCTAATAACGAACATCAAGGAGCTTTATAAGGACACAAAGACCTTTCATGGTATCCTCTTTTCTTCAACCTACCCCTCCTACGTCATAGACGCCGTATCTTCCCAGGCCTCCTCTCTCAAGACCAACCTTCTCATGCGCACAGAAGAAGGAGAAGCTTTTGGTTTCGAGGGCCTTACAGATAACAGCGGAAGCTGCCCTATGAACTGCACTCATGTCTGGAATTATGAAAACACCATGGCCTATCTCTTCCCTTCTCTTGAGCGAAGCTTCAGAGAAACGGATTTCCTGCACAACACCTTTAACAATGGCTATCAGGTCTTCAGGACCCTCATGCCCCTCGGGCCTTACTGGTGGAAATTCAAACCCTGCACAGACGGGCAGATGGGCAATATCGTAAGAGTCTACCGGGAGTGGAAGCTCTCAGGAGACACGGTTTGGCTTTCAAAGCTCTGGCCTCAGGTAAAAAAAGCACTTGAATTTGCGTGGAACGGAGTCGGAGAGGTCAAAGAAGAACTCAAATGGCAGCAGGAGATGCTTAAAATGCCATGGGACCCTGACCGGGACGGAGTCATGGAAGCCGAGCAGCACAACACCTATGATATTGAATACTACGGGCCCAACACCATGACCGGCTCCCTGTATCTGGCAGCCCTTAAAGCATCCGCAGAAATGGCCGAAGCTTTAGGAGAAAAAGACAAAGCCCGACTGTACAGAAAACTTTTTGAGCAGGGCTCCGAAGCCTATGACGAGATGTTATGGAACGGCGAGTACTACATCCAGGATGTGCATGTGCTGGAAGGATTGACCATTCCCGAACATCTCAAATCCCCGAAAGAATCCTATCCCAAGTATCAGTACGGCTCTGGGTGCCTATCAGACCAGCTGCTTGGCCAGTATCTGGCTTTTGTCACAAACCTGGGATATGTGCTGGAAAAATCTCATGTGGATAAGGCCCTGTCTTCCATATTCCGGTACAACTTTTTTGAAAATCTCGGCCGTTTCTCAAATGTGCAGCGCGTGTACGCTCTGAATGAGGAGGCAGGCCTTCTGCTCTGTTCATGGCCCAAAGGAAACCGGCCGGCCCTCCCTTTTGTATACTCAGATGAAGTCTGGACAGGGATCGAGTACCAGGTGGCTGCCTCCCTTATTTACGCCGGACATAGGGATGAAGGGTTGAAAATCGTCCGATCAACCAGGGAACGCTACAGTGGATTTAACCGGAACCCCTGGGACGAACTGGAATGCGGGCATCATTATGCAAGGGCTATGGCTTCCTGGGCTGTGCTGCTGGCTCTTTCCGGATTTCAGTATGACGGAGTGGATCACACACTTTCATTCTTCCCGAAAATAAATGAACACGATTTTCATACATTCTGGTCAACCGGCAGGGGCTGGGGAAGCTGTACTGTGGATTCCAAAAATGCGG
>CAZSZS010000111.1:0-7482 GCA_964611275.1 uncultured Eubacteriales bacterium | reverse complement strand
TCCTATGAGGTCCCTGTCGCCGATTTTTTTGACTGCCTCTGCGAACGCTTTCTCATCGGAAAATCCCTGCGCCTTCAGATGGTCGATTTTATCTCTCAGATGGCTTTCCAGCTCTTCTCTATAACCGTCTTCCAGAGCCTCGTTTTTCCTGAGGGATCTTCTCCATTTTTTTATGGCCTCTTCAAGATCAAACATTTTTTATCTCCTTATTTTTCTCTTGCTTTTTACCCCTATTTTTTCTGCTTTTATCCTTTCCCTTTCAGTCCGGAAGGGAGAGAGGGCTCCACAGCCTGTTTAAAAGCTTGTTGACTCTCATCCACTCCTTGCGGTCCTTTTCCAGCTCCTCCCGGCCTTGTACGGTCAAATGATAGTATTTGCGTTTGCGCCCGTTGTCCGAGATGCGCCACTTGGATTGGATGAGCCCGTCCTTTTCCATTCGATGGAGCACAGGATAGAGCATCCCCTCTGACCACTCCAGAGTTCCGCCGGAAAGTTCCGTGACATGCTGAATGATCTGGTATCCGTACATCTCGCCCCGGGCGAGAATGGAAAGAATAACAGGTTTTGTGGAAGCTGCCACCATTGTTTTGGATATCATCACATGCCTCGCATAATCATAAAGTGATGCCGGCACTTCTTTTTGGGTCTTTTTTGAACACTAATGCCTAACATCTCTAGGTATAATACCTAACCCTTCTAGGTATGTCAAGTAAATTTTTTGAATTGGGTAAAGCTCATCACCGCTTTTTTATGAATCGGTCAGGTTAAAAATAAGTTTTAACTTGTTCTTTTTTTCCCAGCTCTTTATGATATTTACAAACTGCATACGTTTTCATTTAAGAGGAGTGTTGTCCATGAAAAATATTTCCCGTTTCTGTCTTTGTCTTGCCCTGATTTTGGGCTGTATTTTTATCACCGCCTGCAGAGGCGGAGGAAAGGAAAATTCCAAAGCCCAAGAGTCGGCTAAATCCGCATCCGAGGAGATCCTGCCTCCCAGCATTCTCCCGGTGGTGATTTTATCCGGTTCAGACTATGACATGGGATTCCAGTACGGTGAACAGGCTGGATCGTTTATTGAAAAAACCAAGCTGGAAAAATGGGCATCCGCACTGGAGACCTACACCAGGGATGAAGTGATCAAAGCTCTTAAAGCCAATCAACACTATATCCAAAAATACACTCCTGAGTGGATCGAAACCATGAAAGGCATGGCAGACGGAGCCGCATCCAAAGGGTATTCCATCTCCTACACAGATGTTCTTCTCATGAACGGCACTCTTCCTAAGCCAGAGACATCACATTATCCTGAAGGAGCGGAAAGCCAATCGCTTCCGCCCAAAAAATGTTCTGTGTGTTCCGCATGGGGCAGCGCTACTAAAGATAAAAATCTCATCGGCATTGACACTCTGGACTCATCTGAAGTGCCTTATGGTGTGGTTATCGCGGCTTTTCCGGATAAAGGCAATGCTTATATATGCGCTGCGGATGCAGGTGAGATCGGAGACCATTTTCTTATGAACAACCAGGGCCTTTTCCTGGGTAATTCAGGAGGCGGGAGCTCACCAAGAGATATTGATTATGACTATGGGCTCTGCTGGTCTTGCTCCCTGCCCTATTTGGCCCGGTTTGCTGATTCCGCACAGCAAGCCAAAGATATGGTCATGAAATGGCACATCAATCTTCCGGAAAATTTTCATTTTGTGGATACCCGGGGAGGAGCTTATGTAGTGGAAAAAACCCCGGCCATTCAAAGTGTGCGTCAGCCCGGAGACTTTGGAGAAAAGGATTTTCTTTTCTCCACCAACAATTATCTTCACTCAGAAATGAAGGTGACCAAAGAAGGAGATTTCATTAAAGACCACGGCGGATACGGCGCTTATGCAGCTCCCAGAAACATGATGATCTGGGATATGCTCCACAATTATCATGGAAAGATAGATGTGGAGTTTGCCAAGATGATCCTTCGTTTCCCGGGAAGCGCTCCGCCTGAACCTCCCAAAGGCGGCTGGGATGCGGTGTTCTGCCGGCCCACCAATCTGTGGACAGCCGTGGTTCTCCCTCACAAGGGCGATAAAGGCCTGGCTCACATCTGCACCGGCCCTGCAGGCCGGGTGCTTCATTCGTCCATGAGTTCAGACGGCTCTAAAATGCGGACTGCTTATTCGTACATCCAGGGCACCCATACCTTTTTTCAACTGCAATTGGCAGAATCACCCAAAGCTCTGGTTAAAGAGGCTGAAAAGAAAGCTAAGGAATGCATTGCCCAAGCTTACAGCGAGCTCATGCATTTGAATTTCAAGGACACGGGCTATTCCTCACTCCAGGGAATCTACAGCAAATCCAACGCTGAATATTTTAAAGGCCGGCTTGCTTTTCGCAGAGCGCAGCTGGCTCAGGGAAATGAGGCTCTAGCCAATTTGGCTGAAGCCGCCACCTACTTTACCCGCTGCCAGGCTCATGCCCTTCAAGTGCATGAAGCTTTAGTTCTGCCTCCTGCCAGTCCTTCGGATCTAGGACTTCGTCCCTTTGGCGGAGACTGGGCTTTATGGGAGACCCGAATCAAATAGTGCTTTACTTTGATTTACAAACCACAGATACTCTGATCTGTGAGGGATAAGCATTGCAATGGTGCACCTTGTTGTGCGCCACTACACCTTCTTTCTCGTCATAGTTGTTGCCGCCTGTATTCAGGTTGCGCGCAAACCGGGGAAAATTACTGCTTGAGACTTCGATGCGGATGCGGTGTCCGGGCGCAAAATAACTGCTGGTATTCATAGTGCTTACAGGAACTTTATAAACCCTGTCTTCTGCCATAAACACCTCTTTATCATAACCCTCACGGTAGCGGACCCGCTGGATGGTATCACACAGATTATAAGCCCTTCCATCCGGATAAACATCCACCAGCTTCACGGTAAAATCCGTGTCTTTGGCGTCCGAGGATACATATAGGTCTATTTCCACAGGCCCTGTTATCTCCACGCCTTCCTCTAAAGGCTCGGTGGAGTAAACCAAAACATCATGGCGGGTTTCGATGGCCTGCTGGTCAAAAGAGCCTGCCTGATACTCTCCCCCCATGCAGCAAAAGCCCCCTCCATGCAGAGGCACAGGCAGATCGGGATCATAGGCAAACATATCTGGGTGGTCCTCTTGACCAGGCAGATTGAAGGTCAGTTCCCCATCTCCGAACACACTGTTGGCTTTGCCCTGACTGTCCAGATAAAAAGTCTTCATCTCTGTATTTTGAGGCGGCCAGGTCTCCGATGACTGCCATTTATTAAGCCCTATGGTGTAGTACTGAAATTTTGGGATTTTATCCAAAATCCCGTTATCTTCCCCCTTGAGCCAGAAGTCAAACCACTTGCGGATGAGCCCTTGAGTATTGAATCGAGCATTTTCCATTTTGCGCTCACCCACAATGATATCTTTACTGGTAAAATAGAACGAACAGTGACGTCCCGGGCCAATGACCACAAACTGATTCTCCGCCACTTCCGGATCTTCGGCATGGGAGCTCACATGATTGACCAATGCCAGATTGGGGCTGATGGAAATATCATACCAGGAAATAAACCATAAACCGGGTGCACCAAAACCCTCTGACATGGTGTCATGGAATAAGCCGCCTTTATACCAGGCCGGATCATTAGGTTTTCGGGTGATCATATCCTCATACACGCTCTGAGGGCCTCCTAAGTTCTTAATGATATCCATAAGAGGCAAGTGCCACAGCGCTTTAGACCAATCTACCTCGGGAACCTCAGCTGCCAGGTCAAAATATTTGGAAACTTTCACCAGCTCTTCCCGGGTCATATTCGATGGAAACGTGGGACGGTTCTCGGCCGTCTGGATAAAGCCGTTATCATAAAGCCAAGCTGTCATCAGCATCTGGTGCACTCCGCCCCGGTACCAGTTTCCCTGCTCATAATATTCACCCACACGCCCGATGCCTGCACCAAATCCCATGGGGACAACAGCAGCCAGACCCGGAGGATCCAAAGCCGCCACAGCCATCTGCCATTCTGCTGTGGATGAACAGCCGATCAGAACCACTCTGCCGTTGGACCAGGGCTGCTCAGCCAGCCATTCAATGGCATCATATCCGTCAGTGGTGGGTGGGCCCAGAATATCCCACTTTCCTTCAGAGTAATACATTCCCCGTTCGTTCTGAACGACATAAGCATAACCCTGCTTCACGTATCTGAAAGCTGCGGTGTAATTACGGATTCTTAACTCACCATCCTGCCAGGAATTGAAGTTATAAGGAGTTTTTGAAAGAATGACCGGAACCGGATCATCTTTTTTGGGGCGGTAAATATCAGTAGCCAGCCTGATCCCATCCCGCATGGGCATCATGACTTTTTGTTCAATAACAGCAATCCCTTCCAACGACTCAAGGAGGGCTTCCTGCGGCTGCGCAGATTTTAGCCAAGGAATGAAGGATTCAAAACCACTGATTATAAGGATAAAAACAAAGGTCATGGAAAAAATGACATATTTTTTAAACCTCATCTTAAATTTCTCCTCAATAAAAAATTTACATATATTTATTCAGAAACTCCAGCATCCTCCCGGGATTCTCGCCAAAATAATTATATCCGTCAAACCGCTCCAGATCACCCCTGATCCAGAAGATCTCCTTCGGCGCTGTGGTGCTGTCAAAAAAGTCCTGCACATCGGACGGGTCTGTCCAGGAATCTTCCATCACCTGCACATACAGTATGGGCGTTTTTATGTCTTTGATGTAGTCAGCCGGTGACATATCATCCAGGCCGAATCCGGCCATCTCCTTTATTTTCTTATCGATCCTTGGGGTCAGGCTCTTAAGAAGAGGCATCTTGTCTTTCAGGTAATGAGGAACGAACACATCCATGGATACCGGCTGGACAGCCACCATGGCTTTGACATCTTCAAACAGAGCGGGCTCTTTTCCCATGGCGATCAATGTGGCATTCGCTCCCATGCAGAGGCTTACAAAGCCTAACTTTTTGCTTTTCAATGCTGGTGAACTCTTTACATAATTCACAGCACCCACCACATCCTGCCACTCAAAGTACCCCACTCCGCAGAGCCCCCCGTTTGCCCGGCCGCTTTCTCCATGATTTCGAAAATCAAAGATAAAAACACTGAATCCTGCATCATGGAGCTGCTTGACGGTCTTCAGGAGTTCCACCTCCACTTTGCTCACCTTGAGCAGTCCCTGTCCTTTGGTATGAAAGCCGTAGCGGTTAAAAGGCATGGGATGGGTCATGACGACGAGTTTGTCAGACGAGCCCGGAATCAACCAGGCTTTAAGATCCGTGCCGTCCTTTGATTTGAAGGAAATGTCCTCATACTCCATTGCATAGTCGGACGGGTTCTTTATAATGGGTTTCCTTGCGGGATATACAAGCGCTCTGGCTAAATATTTGGATAGCATTTTTCTCCTCTTAACTCTTCTTAGGATACACACACAGTCTGATGTCTTAATGCTTCTTTGTCATCTGACTTTCAGCCTTCACATTCTACAGTAAATGAGACTGCTTGGAAAGACTCGAAAAGATATCATAAACCGCTACCCTCAAACCAATAGAACCAAATATTCCTGCCGCTCAGAATTAAAAGAATTGGTTGATACCCTTGAGATTATTTATTATTGTAAATAAAATGGATATCGCGGCTTCATAAATAAATTATCAGGAGATAGAGTGATGAGTATTTTTGATCGGCTTTTCGGGAAAAAAGATAAAGAAAATATTCCGGAAGTGAATGAATCAGAAAGGAAAAAATCTACGGGTGCTGTGTTTGGTGCCACGGAAGTCCCTTTCAGACCTCATCAATGTCCTAACTGTAATAACTACAGAGAGGGAATAAAACGGTGTGAAGGATTTTCCCAAACCACTCCTGCAGGTCCAATGCTGGCTATGTTCTCTGGGGAAAGTCAAGAAAATTGTCCTCGGTTCGAACCGGCCGTTAAATTGGATATAGAAAAATTAAAAGAAAATAAGGATATAAGCGGTCTGATTAATGCCCTGCACTCAAAAGACAGCGATGTCTATCCAAAAGCGATTTCAGCTATCAAAGAAATCGGAGAGCCTGCAGTCGAGCCGCTTGCTGCTGCAATGAAAAAAGACAAGGACTCGACATTCCGGTATAAAGCCGCTATTATTCTTGGAAAAATCGGAGATCAAAAGGCTGTTGAACCTCTTTTTAATGCGATCCAAACAGATCCTGTGAGAGACGTCCGCTGGCATGCTGTGGATTCTCTTGGGGAAATAGGAGGCACAGAAGCTATAGAAGCGCTTAGGCAGCTTCTGGATGACAGAGACATCTTTATCCAGAATGCCGCAAGAGATGCTTTGAGTAAAATGAGAAAAAAATAGAACTGTGCGCTATCGGACATAAAGTGTCCGGTTCGATACAGTTATTCCCGGAAGGACTTCGATCAGACGATCTGCTCACCCTTATAGACAGACTGGCATATTTTTTGCATCTCTTTTTTTAGAGATGATAAAAAACTACATTAAGGTCGCATTAAGAAACACCATACGCCATAAAGGTTATTCTTTCATCAACATCGCAGGACTGGCGATCGGTATGGCCTGCTCGATCATTCTCTTTCTCTACATTCAAAACGAGCTGAGCTATGACAGATTCCACAAAAATTCCGAACGAATATACAGAGTGATAAGCCAGAGTGAAGGAGACAGCAAGGTTTCTCTCTTTGCGAAAACACCGGCTCCCCTGGCCCCGGCTCTTGTCAATGACTTTCCTGAAATAGAGCAGGCCGTGAGGCTCGGGAAAAATAACTTTTACGTGACGTTCCGGAACAAACGCTTCAACGAGACCATTATCTTTGCTGACCCTGAGATATTCAGTGTTTTTTCCTTCCCCTTGACTGCGGGCGATCCGCAAACCGCACTCACAGAACCCCATTCCCTTGTGCTTTCCGAGAAAGCTGCAGAGAAGTATTTCGGAAAAGAGGAACCCTTAGGGAAGATACTCAGGCTCGGAGACTGGCAGGATTTCAGAATCACGGGCATCCTCAAGAATATCCCTGAAAACTCTCATCTGCGGTTCGATTTTTTGGCCCGATTTGAAGATTATGCGGCCAGACATTTCGACCAATGGGGCATATCCAACTATTATACCTATGTCCTGGTCTCGAATAATTTTTCCCAAAAGGCCTATGATGAAAAACTGCCTGGTTTTGTCGAGAAATACGCAGGATCGGATGCATGGTATGTTTATAAAAGGCGGTTTCCGCTCCAGGCTATGACCCGCATCCATCTGCATTCGAGCCTTCGGGGTGAGATATCTCCCAACAACGATATCCGTAATATTGCTATTTTTTCCATTGTAGCTCTGTTTATCCTGCTTATTGCGTGTTTCAACTACATGAATCTGTCAACAGCCCGGTACACTATCCGCACCAAAGAAGTGGGCTTGCGGAAAGTCATCGGTGCATCGAAGGCCCAACTTATCAAACAATTCATGGGAGAA
>CAZSZS010000110.1:0-29332 GCA_964611275.1 uncultured Eubacteriales bacterium | reverse complement strand
ATCTATTTTTTCCCCTGTGAAGTCAATGTCAAGGTCTTGACTGCCCTCACATTTTTTTTCACTGCAGTTGTATAGGTTGTCATATTCAAAAATAAGAGTGTGGTCTAAAATTGAGGAAAAGACATATCCATCATAATACGTTCTTGAAGCGCCTTGTCCCAAGGTCGAAAATTCAGCGATCAGATTCCATGTGAATTTCATAGTAATAGGAAGCTCACCTGTTTTCGCTTTCAGTCTGGGATTATCAATGGGTGCCTGTAAGGAGTCGGTTTCCTCTCCTTTTACACTGATCCTCCAGCTTTCAATTCCGTCTAAATGGAAGGTTGTTTTTCCGGAGAAAGTTTGGGGAGCTGTATTTGCGGACATAGAGCTGTAGTCCACGACTTTTTCAGCTCCGTCCTTAAGTTCAATATCAAAAAGCGTAAACATATCATCAGTGCTTTTCTGTGCCAGAGTGTTGGGATCAAAGTCATTCACGTATTCTTTCTTTTCTGTCCCCATTGGAGGAGGATAATTAACGGTGATGATTCCTTTACAGGGAATTTTTCCGTGTTCAAACCAGAAATTCAGGTATTTCCCCTTTTTCTTTCCTTTGACGATAAGGTCCCCCTGTCCCTTGAGAGGGCTTATAGACACTGCAGGATTCGGAGAATATTTGAAATTCTTGGTCACGTATATTTCGCCTGTTCCTGAAAAAGTCCCGTCTTTTTTTGGATTTAAATAGGCAAATCCTTCGGATTTGATTTCTATCCCTGCAGGGCCGTAAGCGCTGGTTCCTTCCATAGAAAGAGACGAACGAAAACTCAGGAGCAGCTTTTGTCCGGTTTGGGCATGTGCAGGGGAAGAGAAAGAAATGGATATGAGCAGGACCAGTAATAAGATTTTATTTACAGTTGACCTTTTTTGTTTGTTTTTTGGATTCATGTTTTTATTGTCCCCTTAAGTAATATGGGCAACCGCTCTGAGAGAAAAAATACCACACTCCCCATTCCGTGTCAATGAATAGGCCGGGAGTGTGAGGGATTCAGGATTATTGTTTCTACGGCTGTTCCCAGCTGACCTTGTAGCGCTTGATAAGGATGTATCCCTCATCAGACTCTTCGGTTGCGTAGAGGTTGTCGTTTTTCCAGAGGACAGGATTGACTTTTAAGGAGGTTTGTGAGATGAAACGCCCTTCCGGGTCAAATATGTCACAGATGTATTCCCCTTCTTTGTTTCCTTTTTCAAAAGTTCTGACGAATATGCGGCCTTTTTCATCCATAGTGAAATTCTGGAAAGCAGGATAGTATTTCGGGAACTCGATCCTTTCTTTGAGATTAAGGCCTCCGGTCTCTGGAATTCTGTTCAAAATTTCTTTTTTATCCTCTTCCGTGATTTTTATCGGGTCATACTCTTTGGTGATGCTTTTTGTGTGCGTGCCGTCCGGATCTATGAATTTTATTTCATACTCTTTTGATGTCCCGTAGATTATATTTCCGGTTTTATCCACATCAAATACGATTATGAGTTCAAACGGGTTGATTTTGTCCTGAAGAGGATTTGGGAAGTCCACTTTCTCAACAATAAAGATCTCTTTTAGATCCGGATCATATTTTTTAACAGTCCATGCCATTTTATTTTCTTCCAAAACAAGCTCTCTCCCTACCATGGTTCCTTCAGGCCCTAATATCAATCCTGTGAGAGAGGTTTTATTGGCCGTGGAAGTGCTCCTGAGGAATTCTCCTTCCGGGGTGAAAAAGGACAGCCTTCTGTTCAAAACTTCTTCCACCATAAGGTCTCCGTTTGAGGTGACCTTGATTCCTGTGGGCATATTCAGTTCTCCAGGGCCCTGCCCCTGTTTGCTAAAGGTCCTAATATAAGCCCCAGAACTGTCAAACACCTTGATGTTGTTGAGCTTCATATCCGCGACATAGATATTTTCTTGGTCATCGACGGTTATAAAGATGTTTTCCGAAAACACTTCCTCATCTTTTTCGCCTCCTCCGATAGAGAACTCTTCTTTTAAGGTCATTTTGACCAAGGCTCCTTTGGGAGGTTTTGGTTTTTTATTGTTTATGACATATTTAACACCATCTATGACCTTTGCTTTTTGCGAAAGGACAAAAGGGGAATGAACAGACAGGATGCTGAGGACCAGTATGGCAAGGAATGGTTTTTTTATGTTTTTCATGCTTTTTTCTCCTCTATATCAGCCTGGATTATTCATAAAAAAACGGCGATGAGCATTTTTTCTTTTTGCTTTCAAGGGTACACATGCTTTTCATAAAAATGGTAACTGAAATGTTTTCGCTTGTTTTTTCTCTTATTTTTATCGCCATTTTTTTACCTTTCAGGCAAGCCGATCTCACTGCATCTGCTTTGTTGCAGGGGCAATCGCAGTGAAGGACCACAGCTTCATACCCTGCGCCTCGCATCTGCAGCGACCTCGACTTTTGAATAATCCAGGCTAGCTGGATTATTCGTCAAGATAACTATGGCCTCAACGCGTAAATAATCCGGATAATGACTGTAACCATTATACGAGAACGAGTTTGTTTGGTTCAAATAGAAAGATAAAGGAGATATTTCTGGATGTGTTTCATTCTCTTCGGAATCCGAGTAAGCGGGAGGTTTTTTTATACAGAGCATTTGCTCTCTGTATAAAGGTGCCCAAAGGCCGGTGCTTTAATTTTATGGCATTGAAACGGCAGACTTCATGACAGCACATGCAGTGGATGCACCTGCTTTTTTCTATCCGGGCCTTATCATTGGATTTTTGAGCAGCTCCAGTGGGGCAGATGTCAACACACTCCAGGCAGCCGGTGCATTTTTTTAAGTTTATCTCAGGAATATAGGCTAACTGATTTTGAATATAGGAATGGAGGATTTGGGGGATCCTTCTCTGAAGGGCCCCGACGGCTATAGCCGAATGCTTGAAATCTTTGACTGTCACATCTGAAATTTTTTCTCCTAAAATATTAATTTTTTTAATGTCTCCGATCCCAAGTCCTCTCTGATAAGCCGAACGGGTTGTGTATATATTCAGGGGATTGAATCCGACTATCTTGGAAGAGACTGCATCCAGGGCGACACCGTCTAAGCTGGCCAGGACTATATTTGTTCTTCTTGGTTTTCCTGCCGAAGGCCCTTCTCCTTCCATGGAAACGATTCCATCCATGATGGTCAAGCTCGGAGGCACACATGAGTAGATGTCCACAAGCATTTCACTGAAGTCACTGGGAAACGAGAACTGCCGGTGGTACTCGGTTCTCATGCCGTGTGGGATGACGCCGAACATATTCTTAACAGCTCCGGTGAATATGGTGAAGGAATGGGTTTTAAGTTTCGGAAGATTGATCACATGATCCGATTCCAAGACCGAAGGAGAGATATAAACACTTTTAAGGAGAGTTCCCCTGCATTTGATTTTGCGGAACCCCACTTCCTTGAGGTTGATGAGTCTGACTCCCATGTCCTCACAGATTTTTCTGTATCCGGAAGCATGAAATCCGTCTTTTCCTTTATACTGGATATCATCTCCGACGGTTATACGACAGTTAAAACTCTGTAACTTCTTTACAATTTCTCTGGTGAAAGAGGGGTGGGTCACAATGGCTTTCTCCGGAGGGGATGGCGGAGAAAGATGGTTTATCTTGATAAAGACCGTGCTCCCGGGGCTGATGATATGGTCAAGCCCGCCTAAGAGTTTTAACCCTCTATCCAGGCCTCTGGATAGATTTTCTTGTTGATAGTCCGTGACTTTAACAAGAGAGACTTCAGTTTTTTTCATTGAGGCTTGACTGTGTTTAATCCATTTTAAATATTTGTTCCATGAGCTTCCATTTTTCTTTTGCGGATGACCCAGGGGCAGTTCTTTGATATTTTGAGACCGCAGCTTCCCATTCTTTTTGACGAGGAAGCTCAGCTAATTTAGATAGAGCCCGGTCGTGGTCAAAATCCGGCTTTGTTTCCATTATCATAAAAAGCGTTGTGCCGGACAGATAGATTTCCATGTCAAGGATACCCATCTTTTTCATCCCTTCAGTGACTTCCGGCCACACCGCTCCTTTCTTATGAAGGTCTTTATATTCTTGAATAAGCTGCGGGTCATTCAATAGTTTCAGAGTTTTGCAGTAACGCTTGTATTTCTGCATCATGATGACTCCTTTTTCTTTTTCAAATGAGACTTTGTTTATTCATCTCAATGTATCAGATCCATGCATTGTCTTTAACATATCAATAATGTATAAAGTATACCTTAGATTAACATGGCCGTCTTATCCAGACAAGAGTTCAGTTTTATGGACATCGGGTTATGTAAAAAGGAACGTTTAACAGGATAAATGAATCTCAAAGCATTCCTGATATTTCATCTCAATGTGGGAGCCCGCCTTGCGCTGAGCAAACTAGCCCCTATTCTCGGAGCCATGTTTGCTGTCTATTTTATTTTCAAGCCGGAGTTTTTTAACGAATTTTTTTCAGCTCTTCTCAGCGAAGGCTCTATCATCCCGGGAGTTCTGTTCACTGTTATTTGTGCGGCCACTGCCTCCATGGCATCAAAAAGAGTCTGTTTGGGACTCAGTGGTTGGATGCGTCATCTGCCTGTTTCCGGTTTAGCCACACGGAGATTAGCGGAGACCGCTGTTTTTGCTGCCCAGGTACCCCTCCTATTGGTTCTGATCTTTTTCCCCTTTTTTTCTGTATTTTCTCATGGAGTGTCTCCTCATTCTTATGCCTTCCTGGCGGGAGTGCCGCTGCTTGGATATGCTTCTTCAAAGGCTTCCGTACCTTCCTGTCGAAGTCCTGTATCAAAGCCACTTGCCTATGCGGCCTGTATCTTATTGGTATCGGGAAGATGGGTTTTGCTGCTCGGAGGGCTTGTGCTTTTGTTCCTGACGGATCTTATCTCCGGTCCTCTTTCAGCTCCCAAAAGGCGCAGGCTTTCCAGGTCAAGTTCCAGAGGATATTTTTTAAACGCCGTGATTATCTGGCGGGCTGTTAAATTCAGGATGCTCATTCCTTATGTTTTTGCAGTGGCTGTGTTGGGAGCTGTGATGCTTTTTCTATCCAACAATCAGTTTTCTCCTGAAGTGACTTTAAAAGTCATGACGCTGGGAGGAGCTTTGAGTGCTGTTTTGTTTCTAGCTTTTTTTTCAAATCATCTTGCAAGCCGGCGGCCTGCCTGGCCCTGGGTCCGTTCTCTGCCTTGGTCAGCCTGGGAGAGGGTGCTTCTTGATTCTCTCTGTCTTTTTTTACTGGTTCTTCCCGTGCTTGTTTTTCTTCTTTTTGAAAATAGAAGGGCGCTTCTTTTTGTAGCCGCGTTTCTCCCTGCTCTTTGCGTCTGGTCTTGCTTATCCATAAGGAAAGGTGGAAATTTAAAAATGGGAGCTAGTGGTGGTATTCTTTGTTTCGGATTTATCAGCTCTTTATTGATAACCGTAGCACCTCTTTCTTCGATTGCTTTTTTAGTGAGTGTGCCTTTTTTGATGAAAGGGGCTGTTGGATCTGAACGCAATCTCAAAGTGAGCAGGTGGCTGAAGCTTCATCATCTTGCTGCTGGTGATACGCTGTCATGGAGTAAAGAATGATAGAGTTAAGAGACGTGAGTTTCTCTTATGAGAAAGATGAGCCTGTTTTGGATAAAGTGAATGTGACATTGTCTCAAGGGCTCACTTTGCTACTGGGACCTAACGGGTGCGGAAAAAGCACGCTTCTTAAGATTATCTCAGGAGTTGAAAGACCGGATTCAGGATGTGTCTTTGTCAGTGGACTGGACCTTTGGAAAAAGGAAGTGGAAGCACGGAAGAGCCTTGCTTATCTTCCTGAACAGCCTGACCTCACTCCTTATGCTACTATCAAGGAAATCTTGTATCTTGTCTGCAGGCTGAGGAATGAGCCACTGTCAAGAGCTGATGAGACGCTTGAGTTTTTTGGTCTTCAGCATGTAGCCTCTCGAACAGTTCGTGAACTTTCAATGGGACAGAGAAGACGGGCTGTTTTTTCCGCCCTTTTGATCGGAGAGCCAGAGCACATTTTTTTGGATGAGCCTTTGGAGGGAATGGACCGGAACATCCAGAAAGAAATACTGGAATGGATATTCAAGCGAAAAAAAGCAGGAGCTTCTATAGTGGTTGTCTCACATACTATAGAACCTTTTATTGAAAGGGCGTCAGAGGCGTGGGCTATAAAAAACGGCGGCGTTTTTATACATGATGACCTACCTGGCGGAGCGGAAGAGAGGCTTTTTTTGCTGGAAGCCATATCAAAAGGGAAATCATTATGAATACGGAAAAGAGAAGTGAAGCATCCCTTCTCTTTGTGTATAATAAAGGTTAAACACATGGAAACAGAAAAAATGAAGGTTCCTTTTTTGAAAAAATGGATCATTGCCATGAGACCGTGGGCGCTGCCCGCATCGACCATGCCGGTGATATTCGGAACGTCGCTTGCGGTTGTTTTTTATGGAACTTCCCTGAGGTTTTTCCGTTTTTTTCTGGCTCTTTTAGCAATGGTCATCCTTCACTCTGCCGCTAATATGCTGAGTGATGTTTTCGATTACAGGCGTGGTCTTGACAGAAACATAAGTCCTGTAAGTGGCGCTGTATCCAGGGGCTGGCTGAGCGGGAATAAAGTGGCTGCAGGAGCTGTGGCCCTCTTTGTTGCCGGGTCAGCTATAGGGATCATTCTGGTTTTTATGACAGGTAAGATACTGTTGGTCATCGGAGCCATAGGCGTTGTGATAGGGATTTTTTATACTCTTTTGAAATACAATGCGTTTGGTGACCTGGCTGTTTTTCTAGATTTTGGAATTCTCGGTTCTCTGGGAGCATGGGTTGTGCAGACAAAAGAATTTTCTTGGCTTCCCGTATTATGGACCATTCCCATGGCCATGCTCGTTAGCGCCATTCTTCATGCGAATAACTGGCGCGATATGACATCTGATACCCAAAAGAGGGTCAGGACTATCGCATCGATTTTGGGGGACAGAGGTTCTCTTGTCTATTATTATTTCCTCATTCTCGGGCCCTTTGGTGTGGTTCTGTTATTTGTTGTTTTGCCCAGAATCTTGAAGACAGGGATGCCCTCCATGCCGTGGGCTTTTTTGGTCGTTTTCCTCTCCGTTCCTAATGCGGCCCATCTTTTAAAAAGAGCGGCGCAGAGACACAAACCTAAACGCCCCATGGATTTTGTGGTGCTTGATGGAGCCACTTCAAAACACAATCTCATTTTTGGGATTCTTTCCACAGCAGCTGTATGGCTGCATTTGATATTGAGCCGGATTTGAAGCAAACACAACAAAACAAATTGTCTTCAACTGTTATCCTGCCCTTTTTTTTAGCCTGCGCCCTTTTTTTTCCTCTGTTTGTCTTTCAAAATTTTGGATTTTTGGATTTTTGGTGGTGGGTGAGTCTGAACATCGTGATTCTGGTTTCCTTTTGTTTGCTTTTTGATCCTTCCTATAAAGATCATCTAAAGAAAGATTTTCAATCGGGTTCAGGCAAGAAAATAGCTTTGGGGATCTTATCTGCGGTTTTCCTGTACGGGATTTTTTATGCAGCCGGGGAATTCTCCCGGATTATTTTTCATTTTGCAGAAGGAAACATTGACAGCATTTACAGCTTAAAACAGGGGAGTTCTTTGTTAAAGATCATGTTTCTTATGGCGTTAGTGATAGGCCCCGGGGAGGAGTTGTTTTGGCGGGGCTTTCTTCAGAGAAACTGGGAGAGGAGGTTCGGAAAATATTCAGGGTTTCTTTTATGTGTTATCATGTATGCCGTTGTTCATTTGGGAAGCGGCAATGTTATCCTTGTGTTGGCTGCGGCTGTATGCGGATTGTTCTGGGGAGGACTCTTCTTATGGAAGAGGTCGGTGCTTTTGGTCGCTGTCAGTCACGCTGTTTGGGATGTATTGATTTTTCTCATATTTCCATTATGATAATAAAGACAGGAGGGCAAATCACATGAAACCTAAAGTCATTGTTATTCTGGTTCTATCGGTCATTTCTTTGATATTCATATTACAAAATTCTAAAGATGTGACCATCCAACTTCTTTTCTGGACAGTCAGTGCTTCAAGAATCATCATGATATTAGGTCTTCTCTTTATTGGGTTTGTAGTGGGTTTTTTATTGGGGCGCAAGTAGCTTTTTCGGAAAATAAAGAGGATATGCCTACGGGTCACTCTGTATGGCGATTTTATGTTTTTTTCATAATATCAGACCCTCATTACGACTAAAGGGATAGAAAGATGAAAAGAAACCATATTATTCTGTGGCTGTTTCTCTTAATTTTAACTTTTAGCACCCATAATTGCGAATCTCCTCTTTCTAACGATTCTTCACTGTCGGTGGATAAGGGTTTTTTCCGTTTGATGCTCACAGACGCTCCTTTGGATTTAAGCGATGTGGAAGCGATTTATATCACTGTGAGTGAAGTGGCGGTAAAAAAAGCTTCCTCGGATAATTACATTGTGGTTCTCGATGAGGAAACAGAATTTGAGCTTCTTGAACTCAAGGATAATCCACAGCCACTTGTGGAGACATATCTTGAGGCCGGTCATTATACTGGTATCAGAATGGTGTTGGAGTCTGCAAGGATCATTGTGGGGGGCGTTGAGTATGAATTAAAGGTTCCTAGCATGGAGATCAAAATAAATGTGGAATTCGAAGTGACTGAAGACGGAGAGATCACCGTAACGCTTGATTTTGATGCGGAAAATTCTATTCACGTTGTGAAAGCCGGTCAATCCGGATTTTTCATTTTAAATCCAGTGATTCGGGTTGATGGTGTTAGTTATGAGTGAGACGTAAGCCCGTTTTTCTCACGTAGCATTCAAATCCTTTTTTCCATTTCACTTTAAAATATTTCCATTTTGTTTTAAACTGGCTTGACAGAAACGGTTATGAGAAGATGAGGGAGGAAAACACAAGGAAACTCAGAAAACTCAAGCAGGAATTGAGCTCCATGGGGAGCCTTGTGATTGCTTTTTCAGGAGGAGTGGACAGCAGCTTTCTAGCCAGTGCAGCCTGTGAAGTTTTGGGCGATAAAGCCCTGGCCGTGACTTTTTCTACTGAAGTCCATTCGCGTTTTGAGATTCAAGAAGCTCGAAAAATAGCCAAGGAAATAGGCATCCCGCACGAAGTGATCGACTTAAAACTGCTTGATAACAGAAATTTTGTCAAGAATTCTCCTCAAAGATGCTATTATTGTAAAAAAGCCCTGTTCTCCCGGCTGAAAAAGACAGCAGAGGACAGAGGCTGTAAAAATGTGGCATGCGGTGAGAATTTTGCTGACAAGAACTTTTACAGGCCGGGAATGAAAGCGTGCCGGGAACTCATTATTTCAACTCCGCTCATCAAGGCAGGTTTGACTAAACAGGACATAAGAGAGCTGTCAAGGGAGAGAAACCTGAGCACCTGGAATAAGCCTTCCCAGTCCTGCCTTGCGACAAGGATTCCTTATCATACACGGATTCTAGCAGGGACTCTTTCAATGATCGAGGAGTCTGAGGATTTTATTCGTCAGCTTGGAATAAGCCAGTGCAGAGTGAGGCACCACGGGAACACAGCAAGAATAGAAGTATTACCAGATGATATGGGAGTTCTGACGAAAGAACCGGTAAGGGCAAAAATATTAAAGAGACTTGGCCAGATAGGCTACACTTATGTCTCCTTGGATTTAAAAGGTTACAGGACCGGGAGTATGGATGAGAATGGCCGGGCAGAGTGATTTTTTTTTATGTTTTAAAAGTTTATCATGATATGATTAACTTAAAGTGAAAAACATCAAAATACACTATCTTGACGGCGTGCGCTACGCGCGTGCTGTTTTAAAAGGCTGTCAAGAAGTGGTCTTTCATGTCAAAGAGATTAATAAGATAAATGTGTTTCCTATTCCTGATAATGACACAGGTTCCAACCTGAAAGAGACGTTTCAGCATATAGGCTCAAAAGAGCTGTTCCTTGGGGCTTCCCTCAGTCAAAGCAGCCGCAGGATCGCCGAGGTCGTCGAATCCTCTGCATTGGGATATTCCGGTACGGTATTTTCTGAATTTTTATCAGGATTTGAGGAAGGATTTAGAAATTTCGATAGGATTTTGGTCAGAGATTTTGCGGCGGCTGCGGGAAAAGCCGTGGAGAGGGTGTACCTGTCGTTTGAAAATCCTGTGGAAGGGACCGCTCTTTCAGTGATGAAAGCCTGGGCTGAACATATAAAAAAATTGGTTTCAGAAACAGATGATTTCCATGTTCTCTTGGAAGAGTCGTATAAAGAAGCTGTTTTGGCTCTAAAAAAGACTCCTGAGCAGTTAGATGTTTTGAAAAAAAACGGGGTCGTAGATGCAGGAGGAAAAGCCTTTGTGTATTTTCTTGAAGGGATCCTGAATTATATTGAAAAGGGAGAGGTCACTAACGAGTTCAAGAAAGCAAGCCGTGTTGAGCAGAGACTGGAATCCGAAGAGAAAATGCAGCAGCACGGCTTTTGTGTGGAGTGCTGTGTCAGAAAAGAAAATCTCAACCGTGTGGATTTAGTGGAGGAACTCAATTCATTAGGGAGCGATCTGATATTTTATGGTTCCTTAAATTTTGCAAAGATCCATATGAGAGCACAGGACCCAAAGAAAATATTGTCTTGTGTATCCAAATTCGGGAACATAACGTCTGAGAGAATCCTGGACTGCTCCAGAGATCTTCCTCCAGAGAAAAAAAAGCCTCTCGCCATAGTGAGTGATACGACCTGCGATATTCCTGAAAAATATGTGGAAAATCATGACCTCTATTTTGTGCCGGTTAAATTCCATGCAGCGGATAGGGTGTATACGGATAAAGTCGATATTATCCCGGAAGAATTCTACGATATACTGGAATCTTCTCCTGAAATCCCGAAAACATCAAAACCTTCGGTTAAGGATTTTACAAAAGTATATACAAACCTTCTTTACCAGTACCGGTCCATTCTTTCCATACATTTGGCCGGCGCACTCAGCGGGACTTTTCACACAGCTCTTCAGGCTGCCAAAAGCGTCAGTACCCAAAAGATAAAGGTGCTGAACAGCAAAAATCTTTCCGTAGGGCTGGGATTGATTGTGCTGGAAATAATTGAGTCATTAAAAAAAGGGATAGGGTATGAAGCGGTTATAAAAAAAGTTGAGAAAGCCATAAGAGAAATAGAAATATTTATAGGGATTCCCGATTTGAAATATCTTATCAAAGGGGGAAGAATAACAAAGACCAAGGGGTTACTGGCAAAAATACTCAATATAAACCCTATTCTGAAGCTGGATCAAGAAGGAGTCCTTATACCCATAGGGAAAACAAGAGGAAGGAAAAAACTTGAGGAAAAGGTCTTATCACTGGTGTTTAGTAAGATGGAAAAAGAGGGGGGCCTTTTAAATCAGGGGTTTTTAACCGCGGTGGCCCACGTTAATGCGCTGGCTTCAGGGAAGAGAATTGCGGAAAGAATAAAGCAAGAAACAAAAAAAGTTCCTGTGATGGTCATGAACGCAGCCCCAGTATTAGGGGCTCATGCGGGTCCTGGCACTATTGGCGTGGCCGTGCTTAAGAGTGATTAGTCTCGCTTCAAGGCAATGATTAAAAAAAACGGAACCATGAAAAATTTTACGGAGGCATCAATGAGTAAGAAGTGCAAGCAAAGGATGATACTTTTATTTGTGGGGATATTTGTTTTCTCGATTTCATCCGTATCGTTTGCTCAGATTCGAGGGAAGGCCCTGTACGAAAAATTATTGAAAGACAGGGATTTAATAATGCCCGAGAGACTAGAAAGATATAACTGGCTTCCTGACGGGACCGGTTTGTATATCAAAGAAGGAAATAGTTATAAAAAAATAGATATCAAAACAGGAGAGAAAAAAAATCTGTTTGATGAAGGAAGGATCATCTCCGAATATAATAAATTGACAGGAAAAAATCTGGACAAACTTCCATTTGAGGATTTCGAATTTATCAAAAACGGGATCCGGATAAGATTTCAAGTCAAAAGCAAGGCGTTTATTTATGACAGTGGTTCCGGCGAAATGATTTCCTATGTTCCTGAGAAGGAATTTGAGGGCGTACGGGGAAGGGTCTATTCTGAAGTGTTGTCTCCGTCCCTTAAATACAGAGCGTTTATCCGTGATTTCAATCTTTATATGAAGGATTTTGAGGAAAACGAGACACCGCTGACTCTAGGAGGAAACAAAGACCTGCGCAAGGGTTTTCCGGATTGGGTATACCCCGAAGAACTGGGCCAGTACGAGGCCTTCTGGTGGTCTCCTGACTCCTCAAAGATCGCTTATATGGAGTTTGACGAAAAACCCGTGAAAAAATACCCCATTGTTCATGATATTGATCCGGCTCCTTCCCTTGAGATGCAGAGCTACCCGAAGTCAGGTGAAAACAATCCTATTGTGGGGTTTTACATCGTTGATGTCAGAAGCGGGAAAACCGTAAGCATCGAGACAGGCATGGAAACAAATGTCTATCTTTTTAATGGAAAATGGATCCCTGATGGAAAATACTTTACATACCAGCGTTTGAACAGGCTTCAGAATGAGCTGGAATTATTCGCTGCTGATCCGGATACAGGAGAAACCAGGCTTATACTCAGAGATAAAGACGACTGCTATATAGAGGCTCAAGATAACCCCAGATTCTTAAAAGACAACAAACATTTCATCTGGACCTCGGAGAAGAGCGGATGGAGGGAGATTTATCTTTATGATATTTCAGGAAATCTTGTCAGACAGTTAACAGATGCTAAACTTCCTGTGAACCGCGTGGTCGGAGTTGACGAAGAGGGAGGCTGGGTCTATTTCACAGGACAGGAAAACAGAGGCATGGAGTCTTATCTTTACAGAGTGGGAATGGACGGGGAAGGTTTTGAGAAGTTATCCAAGGGAACAGGCACACATTCTATATCCATGTCTCCTGACTGTCATTATTTTGTCGATACTTTTTCTTCGTTTGATGAACCTCCGCAGGCCAGCCTTTTTACAACAGCCGGAGAAAAAATAAGAGAGCTCAGCCGTTCCGTGGTCACAAAAGAATTCAAAGACCTCAAGTTGATCAAACCGGAGCACTTTGTTTTTGAATCAGCGGATAATAAATATCAGTTGGATGGAGTGCTTTATAAACCGGCTCATTTTAATGAAAAGGAGAAATACCCCTTGGTCATGGCTGTTTACGGAGGGCCCGGTGCCAAGATGATCTATAACAGATTCAATATGAACGACCGCAACCAGGCTCTTGCCCAACTGGGTTTTATTGTTGCCTCCATAGACCACAGGGGAGTATCAGGGAGAGGCAAGGATTTTCAGAACCTGATGTATATGAACCTGGGACAGATCGAACTAGCTGACCATGTCGCTGCTGTTCAATATCTCATGAAGAGGCCTTACATCGATGGTCAAAGAGTAGGGATTTCCGGGCATTCTTACGGAGGTTATTTGACATGCATAGCCCTGCTGAAGGCTCCTGATGTTTTTCATGTGGGAGTGGCCGGGGCGCCGGTTACTGACTGGAGGAATTATGACACGATCTATACCGAAAGATACATGAGAAGGCCCCAGGATAATCCGGAGGGATATCAAAAAGGCTCGTGCATGAATTATGCAAAGGATCTCAAAGGCCACCTTGCTATCCATCACGGGGCTGTTGACAACAATGTTCATCCCGGTAATACCATCCAGCTGATTCAGGAGCTTTTAAAACACAACAAAAAATTTGATTTGATGATCTATCCTGAACAAAGACACGGGATCCGGTTTGAACGTTACGGAGAAGCAAGGATAGAATTTTTTATTGAACATCTGAGACCGGAAGTGATAGAGCGTTAAACAGGGTTTGGTTCATTTCGAGGAAATGCCAAAGATCTGAATTCTATTGCTGTCTCTTTCCACAACATAAACCAGGCCGTTAGAGTCAACAGCGATTCCTATAGGAAAATTGATCCGATCTTCCTCAGAACCTGACTTTCCCCATTCGGTTATGAACCGGCCGCTCTCATCGAATTTTTGGATCCGGTTGTTATACGTATCTGATATATAAATGCAGTTATCACTGTCACTGGTGATACCCATAGGCCTGTCAAATTTTCCCGGCGCTGTGCCTTTATCTCCCCAGCCTGAGATGAATTCCCCGCTGTTTGTGAATTTTTGCAGGTTGTTTTGGTCCGTGACAAACACTTCGTCTCTATTGTTGATGAAAATTCCTGCAGGGTATGAAAACTCACCTTCGGAAGCGCCTTCTTCACCCCAGGAATATTGGAAAACACCCAGATGTGTGAACTTTTTGATTTTATGGTTTCCCGAGTCCGCGACATACACATTGTTCTCCCGGTCAACCGCTATTCCCAAAGGAGTGTTGAGTTCGGAATCTCCAGATCCTAGTTTTCCCCATTTAAGAACAAAATTTCCTGTGCTGTCAAACTTCGTGACACAGTGTTTTTTGATGTCAGTGACATAAAGGTATCCATCGTCGGTTACAGCGATCCCAAAAGGGTTTTTTAATCTATTGAGATCCCGTTTGCTTACCGCAAGATCAGTCTTGAATATTCCTTCCGGACTGATTTTATTTATGGTTAAATCGCTTTCATCAATGACATAGAAGTTGCCCTGCCTGTCCATGGCTATTCCTGTAGGAGAGGCAAAGAAATAGGAGTTCTCTTTTCCCCATTGGCCGACACTGACGTATGTTTTGGGCTCTAATGTGATTTCCAGCTTGAGAGGGCCTTCTCCTTTTGCCACCTCAAGGTCCTGTAACCAGTCTTTATAATTTTTTTTGGATATTCTTAATTTGTGAATCCCGAACTCCACAAAGGGAAGGTTTGAAGCTGTATCCATACCGGTGTATTCTCCGTTAAGGAAAATTTTTGCGCCGGGTGGTGCAGAACTTATATGGACAGCCCTTCCGATTTTCTGGAGAATGAATTCTTTTTCACTTGTCTCAGAGATAAGAAAGACATCATCTTTTATGGGTTGGTAGCCTTCTTTTTCTATTTCAAGAGTGAATTTGGGTGAATCTGTTTTAATGGTCGTGGGAGTCTTGCCTGCTTCATCCCCGTTTAGTTTTATTACGGCATCCTGGGGTTTTGTGGATATTTTAAGATAATAATCTTTGATGAGTCCCAGGTATTCTTTTTCTGCAAGGCTTATTATTTTGGCTATGTTTGGGTCGTATATGTTGCGGGAGATCTCTAAGGCATAGGAGTGATCGACCTCGAACATATTTTTTATTTCTTTAAGGGCTAGAAAATCATCATTTTGGGCCGCATATCCAAGCCCTATCCAGAGATATATCTCTGCTGCCAGTCTTTTCTGTTTGTCAAAATCCATGACCCGGAAAACTTTTGGGATGAGAGGCCTCAGTGAGGAAATGGCCGTATCCAACTGCTGCTCTTCACGGATTAATTTTTTGCTGCTATCAACAGTTGTTTCTATTTTTGCGATTATTTCTTCCTGGCTCTCCTCTCTGGTTAGAGGAGTATCTGTTCGGACAGTGTCATCATCAATGACTTTGACCAGCATTTCGTGTATAAAGCCAGAAATAACTTTCTCTTGTATCTCAAAACTGACTTTATACCATTCTCCTTGTTTCTCCTCACTGATTAGGATGGCGCCGGCATTGACTTGGGCAATATTCTCACCGCCTATTTCAGGCTTCAATTTTATATTGGCGTTGCTGGCGATTACTTCTAATTTTAGGGAAGCAGAAACAAGCTGGGCACATATGGCCAAAACGGATAGGACGAGAAGCACGTTTTTTATGATGCCTAATACCCTTGTCTCCATCGTTTATCCCAACACTCTTTTTATTATATATATTTTTTATTCATTATCAATGATTTTCCATTGATCTCCTGTTTTTTTCACTGTCCATGTTTTTGTTCCTTCAAAAAGCACTTTTCTTTGGTTGGTTTTCTTGTAGACAGCGATCAGCATATGGGAAAAGCCCACTTTTGCTTCTCTGGTATTTTTGAATTGGATGTTGATGTCAGAGTAGATAGACTGGATATCTTTGTAGTGCTCGAACAGAAGACTCAGATCAGCTTTCCTCTGTTCCAAAAAGTTTTCAGATCCTATATCAGCGAGTATGTTATCCAGGTTTTTTTCTTCCTCTGCTTTCTTCTGTCGTTCAAGTATATTTTTTATTTCTATTTGAGATAAGGCCGTATCCGCTAAATAGATATATTTTTTAGCCTCCTTATTTTCTTGGTCCCATTTCAAGACTTGATTCATATCATCGATGCATTTCTTGTAAGAGCCTTGTTTGTAATGATTGATCCCTGTGTTCAAATACGGGGATGCCTTGGCTTTGTTGGATAGATTTTGGAGCTCGTCCTGTGCCTGCTCAAGGTATCGCAGGGCTGTTTTATGGCCAGGTTGTGTGGAAAGTATTTTCTCCGCCAGCTCTTTTGTTTTTGAATAGTCCTTGTTTTCAAAACTCAGCGTCATTTGCTTTTCCGTGTTGTCTTGGACCTCAATGAATTCGTTGATGTGAATAGGGGGAGGAAGAGGAGATTCAGCTGTTATTTCAATCGATTTTTCTGCCCCCAGGAAGGGAAGGTGTATTTTTTGATTGAGGAACAGAACCAAAACAGCTCCTATGATAAAAAGAGACCCGACCGCAATACTGATTCCGATCCACCTCCGGCTTGTTCTTTTTGGGGGTTTTTGAGTTGTTTCTGCATGCCCTTGAAGGTCCTGTTGAAGCTGCTCGCATGTTTGATAGCGTTTTTTGGGGTCTTTGGCCAACGCTTTTGAGATTATCGTCTCGAATCCTTCAGGAAGCGCATTTCTTATTTCAGTGGATGCCAAAGGTTCTTCATGAATGATCTTGTAAATCACCGTTGTTATGCTTTCTCCATGGAAAGGTCTTTTTCCTGTAAGGATTTCATAAAGGAGGACTCCCAGTGAAAATATATCAGAACACTTGTCCACTTTTTGCCCCATAACCTGTTCGGGAGACATATAACTCGGGGTTCCGACGGTTCTTCCTGTTTGCGTGATGGTCGATGTTTCGATTCTGGCTATGCCAAAATCAACGAGATAAGGTTTTCCTTCTTTATCTATAAGGATATTTGCGGGTTTTATATCCCTGTGGATGATACCCTTTTCATGGGCATAGCTCAAGGCACTGCATATTTGGGTCAGGAGGAACACAGCTTTTTCCATGGGTATTTTTTGGCCTGAAGAAATAGTTTTTTGAAGGCTGTGTCCTTCGATATACTGCATCACTATATAGGTCATGTTCTTGCTTTTCACAACATCATAAATAGTGACAATATTCGGATGAACGAGGTTTCCTGCCGACTGGGCTTCTCTTATAAATCTCTGCATTATTTCGTCGCGCTCGGTATCTTCGGAAACGGTATCGAATCTTATGGCTTTAATGGCCACGGTTCTGTCAATGTCAGGATCCAGAGCTTTATAAACAATGCCCATAGCCCCTTTTCCAATGGTATCTAATATTTTGTATTTACCTATTTTTTTATTTTTTTCCATAAGATTTCCCTGGGGCCATGTTTGCAAGAGAAATTTTGCGCATTCCCTGTTTGTTCAGCTTGCTTATAAAAATCTTATATCATAATAAATATATAATAGACAAACTATTTTTAAATTATTTAAAGCGAGAGCTGCGGAATCTCCGGGTTCTTACTTCATATTGACATTTTTATTATCTCTCATATAATGATATATGAGACTGGGGGCGAATTGGGTTCGACGGAGGTAAAGAGACTGAGGAAGCATGTCGAGGCCCCACCCACCTCGTTAAACAGGTGGAAACTTACAAGTGCAGAATCAATGCCATTAGCTGCCTAACAAGAGGCATGCCGTTTCTTTTGCGTTTTCCTGCGGCGCTCAAGAAACGCCGACCAGCAGGATAGCGGACCTGGCGGGCTCCTTGCCAGGCGAGTGATTTTTTATGGAGCTGGTTTCAGGGTAGTTTTCCTCTTTGACAGCCTTGAAGCGAGAAAAAAGAAGAGGATAAGCATGTAGCGTCCTCTCGTTGAATGCCTTCGGACGCGGGTTCGATTCCCGCCGCCTCCATTATGATTGTTTTTGTGTAAAGATACATTGTGCTGGCTCAAATGAAAAATAAACGGTTCGTGATTTTTGCGGTTTTGATAGTCATTCAGGGCTTTCTTCTTTCCCAGCAAAGCCCTTCTATCAAGCTGTCGGTTAAAGATTACTCTGATTATTCCCGTGTCTTCTTGGAATCTTCTGAGCCTTTAAGCATAAGTACGGAAAAAAGCGGGCTTTATATCCTTGTCAGAGTCAGAGCGGATGATCCGTTTAACATTCGCAAGGAAGTATTTCAAAGCAGCCGGGTAGAGTCAATAGAATGGGGAAGAGGATCTGATTATTATATATTCACCATAAAACTGGCTCATAATGACCTTGTCTGCCGTCCTTACATTTCCAGGGATTCCGCGACAGCCTTTATAGATCTAGCGTTGTCACAAGAAGCATTTAAAGAGGACAACCACAGTGATTCCCGTTATGAAAAAGATTCTGATTCAAATGCGCCTGCAAATGTTTCTATGCAGGAAGGATTAAAGACTATTGTCATAGATCCGGGTCACGGCGGACTGGAAACAGGTGCTGAGGGAAGATATGGGTCCAAAGAAAAAACGATCACTCTGGATATCGCGCTTAAATTAAAGGCTATCATCGAAAGGAATCTTCCTTACAGGGTACAGTTGACAAGAGAGGAGGATGTTGATGTCTCTCTTGAGAGAAGAGCTGCCATTGCCAACAATTATAAAGCCTTTGTTTTTATCAGTATCCATGCTAATGGCTCTTACAGAAAAACAGCACAGGGCTCAGAGACATTTTTTTTGAGTTTGAATGCCACTGACGAGGAAACCCGCAGGCTTGCCTATTTGGAGAATAATTCCACCGAACTGGAGAGTATACAGAGCGATAATGTGGATGACATAAAATTGATCTTATGGGATATGGCGCAGTCTTCCTATATTCGTCAGAGCAGCCGGCTCGCCGAGAAAATCCAGACCAAGCTCAATACCCTCAGCGGGACCTTGAACCGAGGAGTCAAACAAGCCCCCTTTAAGGTTCTAACAGGGGTGGCATGTCCGGCAGTTCTTGTTGAGACAGCGTTTATTTCCAATCCAAGGGAGGAAAAAAATCTGATTTCAGACGAATTTCAGAACAGCATTGCACAGGCGATATATCTGGGGCTGGCAGAATTTTTGAATGAATACACCCACCAGTAAAAAAGCCATGGAATTAAAAAAATTGATTCTTCCCGCTGCTCTTTTGGTATCACTGGTCATTCTGATGGTGCTTTTTTTTGGAAGCCATGGCAAAGAAAGAACTCCTGACATTTCTTCAATTGATTTGTTGGAAGAGGAGCGTTCAGAAGAACAAGAGCCGGATACAAGAAAAATAGTGTTGTTTTTCATTTCTGAGGAAGATTACCGGCTGCACAGGGAGGAGAGAGAAATACCCAATGAACCGATACTGGAAAACCAGATAGAAAGCGTGGTAAAGGAACTGATTATTGGATCTGAAGAAGGATTGCTGTCCCCGTTTCCTTCGGAGACAAAAGTCAGAAGCGTCTATATTACAAGGGATGGAATCGTATACGTTGATTTTTCTCCTGAGTTTCAGACAGCACATCCATCAGGTTCCTCTGCAGAGATCTCTTCAGTATTTTCCATTGTCAATACCATTGCCTATAATTTTAAATCAATTAAAAAAGTTTTCATTCTGGTCAACGGAACGGAACAGGAAACATTAGCCGGCCATATTGACCTTAGAAGGCCGTTCCTTCCTCGTTATGACCTTATAAATGATTGATATTTTTCTTTCTGATATTTACTATTTTTTGAGCTAACAGGGAAATGAATAAGCTTACCAGGGTCGTTATCGTCGGGTTTCCAAATGTGGGAAAGTCGACTTTATTCAATCGGCTTCTCAGAGAAAAAAAGGCTATTGTGCACTCTTCGCCGGGCATGACAAGGGATATGAACTCAAGTGTGTGCACAATAGGAGGTAAAAAGTTCGAACTTGTGGATACCGGCGGTTTTTTCGACTCTGAATCGAATCCTCTTTCAGCTCAAGTCAAACTCAAGGCATGGGAGGCTTCAAAACAGGCTGATGTGCTGATATTCATGCTTGATGCCAGGAAAGGGATCGTGCCTTCTGAACAGGAGCTCTTTATCTCGCTAAAAAAGCTTGATAAGCCCATAATCATAGTGGTTAATAAAATGGACTCACCTGCCGTGGAAGAGAAATCCCTGTGGGAATTTTTCGAGCTTGGCGGGGATGTTCTTATTCCCATATCTGCAGAGCATAAAAGGAACATAGAACTTCTTGAAGAGGCGGTCACCAATGTTATTCCCAGTAAGTCTTATGATAAACAGGAGTTGAGCCCCGTAAAAATAGCCGTTGTCGGCAGAATCAATGTAGGCAAATCCTCTATAGTCAATCTTATCATCGGTCAGGAAAAGATCCTAGTCAGTGAGACTCCCGGAACCACAAGAGACAGTATTGATACGGTTGTTTTAAGGAACGGCCGTCCTTTTTGTCTTATTGACACGGCAGGGATACGAAAATTAAGTAGAACAAGGGACGAAAGAGAAAAGGCCGGTATCATCAGAGCAAAAAAAAACATCAAGATGGCAGATGTGGTGTGTCTTTTAATGGATTCCACTGAATATCCAACCCGCCAGGATGCGGCCATAGCCCATATGGCATATGACTCGGGAAAACCTCTTATGCTTGCCTTGAATAAATGGGATTTGATTCCCTTTAAAGAAAAAGTCTATGAGGAGTTTAAAACAAAGGCTTATGAAAGACTTGATTTTGTTTCCTATGCGCCTCTTCTGTTTATATCGGCCCGGACCGGGAAGAGGGCTGTTAAGATACTGGATTTAGCTGAAGAGATTTATAACAATGCAAAGACCTGGTTACCTACTTCGCATCTTAATAAATTCCTTGATTCCGTGACCCGGAAGAAACCGCCTTTGTCCAAAAAGAAAAAGAAGATAAAGATCAAATATATGGTTCAGCAGAGTATTCTTCCTCCTGCTTTTGTTCTTTTTACACATTCCAGGGGCTCGCTTTTATCTTCCTATGAGAAATATTTTTCCTCTCTTTTAAGAGAGCACTTTAATATACGGGGGACTCCTATACGGCTTCGCCTTAAAAGGAACTAGAATGTGAACCAGTAGGTATGTTTTGCTTGACTTTAACAAGGCTTTTTATTATAAATTCAAATTACTGACATGAATAATAAGATGAATAGATATAAAGATTAAGGAGGTCATAATGTCTCTAAAAAAGATGAATCCCACTCTGATCGCCGCGATAGCTGTTATTATAATTTTTGCTTCGATAAGTTGCGAAAATATTAAAGTAAGCAGATTACAAGCAAATCATTATTTTACACTGGCCAATCAGGCTTTTTCTGAGCAAAAGTATAGAGACGCCATAGAAAACTATGAGAAGGCTTTGGAATTAAATCCAAACCTAGTTCAAGCGTACCGTTTTCTGGGAGAAAGCTATAAGGCTGTCTTTAGTCCGGGAGTAGATACCGAGAGAAACATGGAGCGTGCGGAAGAGGCTCTTGAGGCTCTAAGAAAAGCATATGAGATCAGCCCGGAGAATGAAGATATTATCCATTCACTGGCAGATATGTATGATAAATTAAGAAATTTTGAAGAAGCTGAAAAATTATTCTTAAAGATTTTGGAAATGAATCCTACTAATATGAGCAATTACTATGTTGTGGCTGAATTTTACAAGAGATATGCTGGTAGTGAAAGCGAGGAAGAAGAGGGGGAAAAAGCTGAAAACGGGGAAAAGACTCCGTTTGAAAAAGCGGAGCAGATGTATTTAAGAAGAATCGAGCTGGAACCTGAAAATCCCCAGGGTTATGCTTATATAGCCCAGTTTTATCAGGATTTAGAGATGAGTGTGAAAAGAATAGACCAGGCCTTTTTCTATCATGATAAAAGGACTGATTTAGAACCTGATAACCCGGCCGCCTGGCTCTCTAAAGGAGTCAACAGATGGTCTAAGGCCTACAGGCTTCAGAACTTACTTTCAAGGGCCCAGCGTCTTCAGGCTGCTAAAGAGAGTGAGGCCTGTCTTCTTAAAGCGAGTGAACTGGATCCCAAGTACCCGGAACCTTATTCTTGGTTGAGTGTCATATATCAGAGTGTTCTGGCTAAAATAGACCCGGACAGAGCTAATCGCTATATCCAGGATGGCCAGATGTATTTAGAGAGATATAAAGAAGCAAGAGAGGCTGAGCTAGAAAGACAAAAATTGGAAGAAGAACTCAAAAAATAAATTAACTGAGATTTCTGTCCCACGATTCCAAAGGTAAAAAATGAAAGGCCTATCGTAAAGAGGCCTTTTTTTTGCGAATCCATGTTTATTCCGTTAAAAGATGGCAATCCCAACCGGCATTTTCTTAATCAAGCAGTTCAATCCCAGAAGACCGAGGGTCTCAGTGGAATAGTGCGGAAAAGCGTATTATTTGCGCCCTTGCGCATTTGAGCAGTTGACAATTATCTGAAGATTTAGTATATTTTCTCACCAATATTGGTGTCTTTTACCATCATTGTTATTTTATCATATATCGTTAAGTTCTAAGGATAAGTGTTATGAAGACTTACATACCGAAAAAGGATGAGATCGAGAGGAGTTGGTGGCTTATCAATGCTGAAGGAAAAATTCTGGGAAGACTAGCCACTGAAGTAGCCGGTTTGCTCCGAGGGAAAGGGAAGCCTCAGTATGTCAACTTTTTAGATTGTGGAGATCATGTGATTGTTGTTAATGCAGAAAAAGTATCTGTTTCAGGAAACAAAACAGCTCAAAAAAAGTATTATTCACATACGGGTTATCCGGGTGGAATAAAGGAAAAAACTTTAGGAGAAATGATTGAGAAAAATCCGGAAGAGGTTATAAAAAAGGCTGTCCGCGGAATGATTCCCAAAAACAAGCTGGGTCAGGCCATCCATAAAAAGCTTAAGGTTTATCGGGGCCCTGATCATCCCCACGAAGCACAGAAGCCAAAAGAATATAAGTTTTAGGAGGAAATTTGAGTTTAATACAATATTACGGCACGGGAAGACGGAAGTCATCAGTTGCCAGAGTCTATCTTAGGCCGGGCAAAGGGGACATTACACTCTATGTCAATAAGAGGCTGCAGCCTTTTAAAAATTTTTTTTCACTGGAAGGCCATAGAAAATCAATAAGAAAGCCTTTGCTGTTGACAGAGACGAGTGATAAATTTGATCTTTTTATCAGAGTCAATGGTGGAGGAATATCAGGCCAGGCAGAAGCGATCCGGTTAGGTGTGGCGAGGGCTTTGGTTGAGTTCAATAAAGAGTTAAGACCCGTATTAAAAGAATCAGGTCTGCTAACCAGAGATGATAGAGTGAAGGAAAGGAAAAAGTATGGATTAAGGGGAGCCCGAAAAGCCCCTCAGTACCATAAGAGATAAACGGAGGATTACAGTTGGTTTCGGTAAATATGAAAGAATTGTTAGAGGCAGGGGTTCATTTTGGCCATCAGACAAGACGGTGGAATCCAAAAATGGAGGAATATATTTTCTGCCAGAGGAATGGGATTTATATTGTAGATTTACAAAAGACCATAAAGATCTTTAAAGAAGCTCTGGATTTTATCGGCAAGGTCGTTGAAGAGGGGAAAGATGTTCTTTTTGTTGGGACAAAAAAGCAAGCTCAAGATATTATCAAAGAGTATGCAGAGAAATGCGAATCGAATTATGTCAATCAGAGATGGCTGGGAGGACTCTTGACCAATTTCGATGTGATAAGAGGAAGTTCTGAGAAGCTGATCGAGCTTGAAGAGATGAAAGAAGATGGGCGGTGGGACCTTCTCTTAAAGAAAGAGCAGTCCAAGCAGGATAAGGTCTATAAAAAGCTCCAGAAAAACATAGGTGGCGTGAAGAACATGACAGAGCTTCCCGGAGTCATTTTTGTCGTCGATTCAATAAAAGAGAATATAGCCGTGGCTGAAGCAAGGAAGATCCATATCCCTATTATTGCTATTGTAGATACGAACGGAGACCCTGATAACATTGATTTTCCCATTCCGGGAAATGATGATGCCCTGAGAGCGATAGAGCTGTTTACTTCTAAAATCGCAGAGGCTGTAATTGAAGCGAAGAAAAAGCGCGTAGAAAAAGAGATTATCGAGTCAGAAAAAGAAGAGGAAATTCCAGAAGGAGAAGAGCCGGAAGCTTCAGAGGAGGAGGATAAGACAGAACCTTCAGGATCTGATGAGCCCATTAAGGCCGAAGCAAAAGAGGAAGATAAGGCGGAAGATAAGGAGACAGCAGAAGATAAAAGTAAAGAAAAAGACAAAAAAGAACCAAAACTTGAAGAAGATCCTTCTGAAAAGGAAGAGGCCGACCCCGGGTCAAAAAAAGAAACCGGGTCATCTGGAGAGTCTGAGTAAGGAAAGGATTTAATAAAATGAAAATTACAGCAAAACTGGTAAATGAACTGCGTCAAATTACGGGAATCGGAATGATGGACTGTAAGGAAGCCCTGCAAGAAAGCGACGGAGATATTGAAAAAGCCATTACCTATTTAAGAAAAAAAGGATATGATAGAGCTAAGGACAAAATGGGAAGAGAAACCTCTGAAGGAGTTGTGGGTTCCTACATACATACGGATAATAAGCTCGGTGTCTTGGTCGAAGTCAACTGTGAGTCAGATTTTGTGGCAAGAAATGAGGAGTTCAAAGGCCTGGTAAAGGACATTTCCCTGCATATAGCCGCTGCCAATCCCAAATATATCACTTCAGAGGAAATCCCCGAAGATGTTATCAAAAAGGAGAAAGAGATCATACTTGAACAGTTTAAGGGTTCTGGCAAACCTCAAGGGATCCTGGAAAAGATAGTTCAAGGGAAACTAAAGAAGTTTTACTCTGAAGTCTGCTTGTGGGATCAGCCTTTTATCAAGGATGATAAGGTAACCATAGAAAAATTAGTATCGACCTACATCACAAAATTCGGAGAGAATATAAAAATAAATAAATTTGCCAGATTTTCAATAGGCAGGCCTTAAAAATCAAAATGCCAGAAGAGAAGCCGGAATTTAAGAGGGTTCTTTTAAAGCTTTCCGGTGAAGCTCTTTTGGGAAGCAAATCCTTTGGAATAGATATAAAAACAGGAAGGTCTATTGCTCAAGAAGTGAAGGACCTGACCACATCAGGTGTGCAGGTTGGAATAATGATAGGGGCCGGAAACATATTTCGCGGGATCAGGGGGCATGAAGTCGGTATAGATAGAGTTTCAGCGGATTATATGGGGATGCTGGCCACGATTATCAATGGGATCGCTTTGCAGGACATTTTGAGTAAGGAAGGGCTTTCTGTGCGTCAGGTCTCTGCCCTTGAGGTCAGGGCTGTTGCCGAGCCGTTTGTTAGAGGAAAAGTCCTCCATTACCTTGAGAGAGGAGAGGTCGTTGTTTTCACCTCGGGTATAGGGAGCCCTTATTTCACAACAGATACAGCGGCTGCGATGAGAGCTCTGGAAATAAATGCTGATGTGATTTTGAAGGCCACAAAAGTAGATGGTGTTTATTCTTCTGATCCTGTCACTGACAAGAATGCAAAAAGATATAAAAAAATAAGATATATAGACATTCTCAAGCAGGACTTAAAGGTTATGGATGCGACGGCTATTTCCCTTTGTAAGGATAACGGGCTGCCTATCATCGTGTTCAATATAAAAAAAAGGGGCAATATCAAAAAGGTTGTGCTGGGAAAAGATGTAGGGACCAAGATTTATTGATAGGGACTTTATTCCTCTTGACTTATAAATTTATTTTATTAAAAGGATAAAACAATGGTCAAACAAGAATTAATAGACTTAGAGAAAAAAATGAACAACTCAGTTGAACATTTTAGAAAAACCCTGTCCAAGTTAAGAACCGGCCGTGCCAACATCAATATATTTGAAGATATCAGAGTTGACTATTACGGTGCACAGACCCCTATTAATCAGATCGCGACATTGGCGATACCTGATCCCACTTTGATCACTGTAAAGCCTTATGACCCATCAATGACTGAAGATATCGATAAAGCGATCCGTGCCGCTGATTTGGGCTTGAATCCTATTAATGAGGGAGAGATACTTAAGGTCCCTATCCCTCCCTTGGATGAGGAAAGACGGAAAGATATCGCCAAGCATATAAAAAAGCTGCTGGAAGAGGAAAAGACAGCCCTCCGCAATATGAGAAGAGATTCCAAAGATATGATAGAAGAGATGGAGAAGGAAAAGGAAATTACTGAAGATGACAAGTTCTGGGGACTAGATAAGCTACAGGAGATCTTGGATAGTTATTACAAAAAAGTAGAAAATATGGCTGAGGCCAAACAAAAAGAGATACTGGAGATTTAGTCTATCAAGAATTTGTCTCTTCCGACAGTTTCCTTTTAAACCAGTTTTCGGTTGTTCCGAACCTTGTTCTGATCACAACTCCCCATGCTAGGATGGTCAAAAACAACGAGATGATCATGCCAAGAATGGGGATACTAGTCAGTAGGGTAATAAGGATAAAACCAAAAAATATGGACAGCATCATGGAAGGATGCTTGTTTCCCAGTAATTTTGAAACGCTTTTTCCAGCAAAGTGAAAGATGGTCACATTTCCCAGTATTTTGATGATGATGGCCAGCAGTATTAAAGAAAAGAGGATAGGGATGCCAATGATCAAAAGAGAGAGGAGTGCAGAGAAGAGGCAGAGGGCTATAAACAGGATCAAACTCAATATCCCTGTCCCCACGATCGGCCCAAATGATTCATTAATTAGGTCAGAGGCATAAGATATCTGTCTGGGAAGCATCAGGGCCAGCACAATGGAAAAAATGAGCCAGATAAACGATGTGATGAGTTTGAAAAGCAGGTAGGATGAGAATATGCGGGATGAGCTGAACGTCTTTTTTGTGAAAAGATCTCCGGGAGATTTGAAGTACAGCGTATCTCCATGGATAGTGCTTCCCGGGTCTTTGGTGAAACTCCCTCCGATAGAGATGATATCTCCTATGACTGTTGAATTGGATTTCAAATAAATATCTGACCCTATCCCCAGTATTTCTTCGCCCACCTCCCCTTCCACGGTTATGGAACCCCCGAAAGAGAAAACACTTTCTTTGACTTTCCCTTTTATGAATATATTTCCTCCGAATGAAAAAACATTGGCCCGAATTTCGTCTTCAGCTACATAGATGTCACTTTTTATTGTGACTTTATCTTGGGCATGGATTGATAACGGAACAGAAATCAGAAGAATCAAAAGAGCCAAGTATAATGATTTTGGTTTCATCCCTTGTCTCCTAAAATATATTTTTGTTTCAAAGACAATATGACAGTTACAGCTATCAAAATTCCAAAAAGTAGAGTGAAAATCTGTATCTCGGGACTTATGACAGGTGTGATGGAACGAATGCTTTTAAGAATGAGCCCTATGAGCTGAAGGGATATATGTATGACAACATCCACGAATTTAAAGAATTTAATGGATGTTATAAAAGCTTCCTGAGATGATTTAATGGCTGATTGAAAGGAATGGAAGGCGAAGTCAGCCAGGCCCTGTCTTGAGAAGGTAAAGGACAAAAAAGACACAACAGAGATAAAGAAAACAGCTGCTGCTCCGGCCTTGAGCCATTCGGACGGGGATGGTTTAACAGGCTCGATTTTTGACATGATTTGATGGGTGAATCCTTTTGGGGCTTTGTAGCGGGGGATTTTTTTTATGGCTTCGATTATGCGCAGTTTTTTTTCCAGGGATTGTCTGCATTTCCTGCAGGAAGCCAGGTGAGATTTGATATCAGCTTTCTTTTGATCGGTCAGCTCGCCTTCCAGAAAGGAATACATTTCAGCCGGTTCAAGGCATTTCATAGTTTTCCCTCCAGTTGGGTTCTGAGAAGTTCTTTGGCTTGAAAAACTCTGTTTTTTACGGTCCCTACCGGGAGATTTTTTATTTCAGCGATTTCTTGATAGCTCAGGTCGTTTATATGCCGGCACACAAAAAGTTCTCTCAATCTAGGGGGGAGAAGATCTAATGCGTTTTCAATCTTCACCCCTAATTCCCTTAGTTCGAGCCTTTGAGGAGCGGCTGTTTCATTTGATTCGATCTGGGGAGGCGAAAAGTACTCGTTTTCTTTTAGTGGATGGTCAATGGATATGTATTCGATTTTTTTCTTTCGCCAGTGGTCTATTATGTGATTTGATGCGATTTTGAAAAGCCACGTTTTGAATGTGTACTTAGGATCGAAAGTGTGCAGGGCTTTATAGGCTTTTAAAAATACTTCTTGAGTGAATTCAAGAGCGAGGTTGTAGTTTCGTATGGTCTGGCCTATATAATTGATGATTTGATTTTCGTACTTTTTTACGATCATCTCAAAGGATTTGTCGTCGCCCTTAATTGTTTTTTTAACAAGTACTTTGTCTTCACTCATGGAGGAGGTTTAGTCCCCTTACTTACATACGTATTATAGGTATTATGGTTTTTTGAACCGCTTATTTTATTATTTCCACGTCTTCCGGCACAACCAAGTTAAAAGTTTTTTCAGGCAGATCCCTGTTTATTTGAATGCGGCTGAATATGAATTCCTGTTTGTTCCCTGCCCAATCAAAGAAAGTAGCCTTGATTATAAACAGAGATTCTTTATCTATATCAAGAAGGATGAAATTCTCTATATCGTCGTATTTGGGGATTAATTTAATGTGATAGGATTTGTTTCCGGCAGCATTTTCTTCTGAGGTTTTAGCGTCATAATCCTGGAGGATATGGGTCTTTCCCGTAAGAAGCGACATGATATTGTCACTCTGTTCTTCCTCCGTTGTATCCTGGATCAAAAGCTGGTTGTCTTCCGGGAAATAATATTGGATTTTGTTTTCCGTCAGCAAGACAATTTTTTCCTCCGGTTCCGTGTAAGCCCATTTCATTAATCCCGGTTGCTTATAATAGACGGCCCCATATTCTGTAAGAGGAGTGGAGACTGATGAGGAATAATAGACCTGTTTGAATTCGGCCTGGAAGGAAGCAAGTGATCTGAGTTTCTGTTCGGTCTGCCTGGTTATATCCGCTGCATTTTGAGAAAAGCCGGATAGGAAGAGGATGAGATAAAAAATAATGCCTTTCATTTTGGCTCAATTATATCAAACAATTTCATCAAGGTCTTGTTTTTTTCGGCTTTCCCTTTCAAATTGGAATCCTTTTTGTTATAAACTCTAACCTGGATGATGAACGAGCCAAGGTTGCTGCGTCATTGCGAACAACCGTTAGGGAGTGCGGCAATCTCATTGTGAAACGAAGCATCGTGAGATCACCACGTCGCT
>CAZSZS010000109.1:0-37722 GCA_964611275.1 uncultured Eubacteriales bacterium | reverse complement strand
TTCCCAGATGGCCATGGAGCTTGCCTATGACCTGGTCACTGGAAACACTGCCTTTGACTCGGAAAGCGCTCTTAAAGATGTGATCGTGCTTCTGGTCCCTACCACCAATCCTGACGGAGAGCAGATGGTGACCGAATGGTACAGAAAATGGGTAGGCACGAAATATGAAGGATCAGGAATGCCCTGGCTCTACCATCATTACGCAGGCCATGATGACAACCGTGACTGGTTCATGTTCAACCTAAAAGAAACCAGAGCCGTGACAAAAGTCCTTTATCATGACTGGATTCCCCAGATCCATATAGACGAACACCAAATGGGATCGACCGGAGCCCGTTTGTTTATCCCGCCTTTTATGGATCCCCCTGTTCCCACCATCAATCCCCTCCTCTGGAGAGGCGTGGCTCTCTGCGGAACGAATATGGCCTATGACCTCCAGAAAAACGGATTCAAAGGCGTGGTGCACGCAAGAAGCTTCACAGCTTGGTGGATCGGAGCCTGTGATGATACTTCCTGGCTTCACAACTGCATAGGGCTGCTCAGTGAGATGGCTTCTGTTCGTGTCGCAACTCCGATTTACATAGACCCAACAGAAATCCCTGATTCCTATATGGAAAAAAGACTGCAATTCCCAGACCCATGGATGGGCGGATGGTGGAGATTGAGAGATATCGTCGATTACGAGCTCACCCTGTCTAAAAGCCTGGTTGAGACAGCTTTTCTCCACAAAGAAGACTTCCTCTTTAATTTTTATAAAATGTGTAAGGATGAGATTAAAATAAGGGAAGAAGGTGACCCGTTTGCCTTTGTGGTTTCCAAAGACCAAAGGGATTATCCCACTACGCTGCGCATGCTGGAGATCCTTGATTTCGGAGGAGTCGAAATCCACAAAGCCCAAAATGACTTCGTTGCAGACGGCAAGTTTTTCCCTGCAGGTTCCTTTGTGCTCCTTATGTCCCAGCCGTACCGGCCGTACGCCCAAGCGCTCCTCGAGAAACAGGAATATCCGGATATGAGGCAGTATCCCGGAGGTCCTCCGATACCTCCTTATGATAATGCCGGCTGGACGCTTCCGCTTCAGATGGGAGTGGATTGTGAGCAAATCAACACTCCGTTTAAGACAGAACTTGTCAGGCTAGATGAGGTCCCTGATCCGGAGATCCAAGTTCCTCCCGAAGATGCAAAATACATTGTTCTGGATTCCAAACAAAACGCCTCCTACTCAGTAATCTTTTCCCTGCTCAAAACGAACGCCAAGACCTACCGCTCCAAACAGCCTGTGAACGGAGATGACTTCCATGCATGCTTCGGCAGTTTCTTGGTCGAAAACACTCCCGAGGTCCAAAAACAGCTCCCGGCGCTGCTCGAAAAATGGAATGTCAAAGCTTTTTCCATAGATGATATATCGGACGTACCAAAAGATCCGTTACCCAATCCAAGAGTAGCGCTTTACCAATCATGGAGATCCAACATGGATGAAGGATGGACCCGTTATGTTCTCGATGACCTCGAAGTTCCTTACAGCACCATTCACAATAAAGATTTCAAAGACAAAAAAGATAAGCCCGCTGTTCTAAAGGACAGATTCGACGTGATCGTCTTTGCCAGTGAAAGCCCTGATATCATAAAAACAGGAAAGCCTGGTTCCGGTTCAAGATACTCCAGATACTATACTGAAGGCCCCGCAGAATATGAGGGAGGAATCGGCAAAGAAGGTGTCGAGGCTTTAAAGACCTTCGTGTCTGATGGAGGAATCCTCGTCACTTTAAACGACGCCTGCGAGCTGGCTATTCAGGAATTCAAACCACCGGTATCCAATACTCTTGGTAATGTATCCAGAGACAGGTTCTTCTGCCCGACATCCATACTTAAAGTCAATGTCAATCCACAAACACCCATAGGTTATGGAATGAATAAAGAAACAGCCGTTGTCTTTTCCCGAAGCCTTGCTTTCCGGACCAATACTCCTGGTGTGGAGTGGGATCGAACCGTAGTGGCCAGCTTCCCCAAAAAAGATGTTCTTCTCAGCGGGTGGCTTATGGGCGAAGACACCCTAAGCCGGAGTCCGGCTGTGGTTGACGTCACATACAAAAAAGGACACCTTATCCTTATTGGAATCCGGTGCCAACACAGAGCCCAGTCTCACGGTTCCTACAAATTCCTTCTGAACGCGATGCTCTATCCGGGAACAGATTGATCCGGATTATTTAAGCTCTGTGATATTGTAACGCAACGGAGGCGATATTAGAGATTTGCCTTATTCCCACTTCTCTGCGATCGCCACTACCAGTTCAGTCAGGGCTTCGAGATCCTTCTTGTGTATCTTTTCAATAAAAGAATGGGAATAGACGCCAGGCCAAGAAAGAGGGATGTTTATAGAACCCTTAGGGACAAACACAGATCCGTCGTTTCCTCCTTTGGTATTTCCTGTCTGTACGGGAATATGACTTGACTCTGCGATTTTCATGACTTTCTGAACAAAAGTCCAAGGCGTGATGCTGCTGCTGTCAATAGCGCGTATCACCGCTCCCTGACCTAATGGAAGTCTGGCAAATCTTTTTGAATCAAAAGGTGCATCTGAAGACACGAACGTATCAACAGGAAAAATATAGTCTGCATCCAGTACTTCAGCCAGTCTCGATGCCCCGTTCAGACCGATCTCTTCCTGAACATCCCAGGCAAATGTCACTCGCCTGCCTTTTATACTCTCCCAGTTGACTCTCTCCATAGCATCCAGCAGTACTGCACATCCGGCCCGGTCATCGACTCCCCTGGCAGCAATAATCTCAGGAGAAAGCTCTGTTATTACTTTTTTTATGGTTATCTGATCCCCCGGGGATACACCTAGATCCTCAGCTTCTTTCTTTGTTGAAACGCCCAGATATATTTCAATATCATCGATTCCGAAAGACGAAACATCCGGAGTCCTAGAAAAATATCCTTTTCTGGGAGCCACGATCCCATCAACAGGACCTCCTTTTGTAGTAACAACAACCAAATGGCCTTCGTACATTTTCGGGAAAAAACCACCCTGCCCCTTTACTTTGAGCATTCCCTCCTCGGTGATCTCCTCAACTAAAAAGCCTATCTCATCTGTATGTGCCACAAACAGGATATGAGGCTCCCCTTCACCCACTGTAAACCATATATTGTTCATCTCATCTCTATTTGGATTAAAGGAATCCGGAATCATGGAGAAAACAAAATCAGCAATGCGGCTTTCCTGGCCGGACACTCCGGGAATCAAAAGCATCTCTTTTAAGAGACTCCAGGCGCTGGATTGAGGCTGTTCGGAACAGCAAAACATCAGTGAGCTTAACAGGAGAGAAACCACTGCACAAAAAGAGATCTTTCTCATCTTTTCCTCCTCTCGGCAAGAACGACCATAACCAGTTTCTCCAGTGCTTTAATGTCATTGAAATCAATGACTTCTGATGGTGTATATGCAAATTGAGCCGGAAGAAAGAGTCCTGCAAAATCTTTTTCGCTGCAGGAAAACGCATTCATGATCAACGACTCATATCCTCCTGCTGTCTGTATCTTGATGTCCCGGTTTTCAGCGCTCTTGAGAATCAATCTGTTGAGCTTTGACACTTCCTTCCCTTTTCCTATCAAAACCGGCCCTCCACCAATATGAATCCCCTCATTTTGCAGTCCATCCGTGGGAAACACATCGATGATGATATTCTCAAAAGAGGCCAATGATTTTTCCGCTCTCACCCCTCCGACGCAAGCTCTGGGGCTGGATCCTCTGGAAACCATTCTCGTTTGAGCCAGCCAGCCTAGAGTGACCTTTCCTATGTTTTCTTCAGCCAGGACTTTTTCGGCTGTTTTTACAAGAACCGCCGCACATGCTTTTTGTCCTATAAAATAACCAGCTATTTTCCCATCCTGTAGATAACCAATTTTTTTTCCAGGTGTTACAGGTGAGCCGTTCCGGATTCCCTTCTCCAATACCTGTTCTCTACGAGAAGCCCCTATATCCAGTCTCATTTTTTCAAGAGTGAAGTACTCTGCGAAATTTTCTCTTTCTCTTCTGGGAAAGATATGAAGGGAGGGGATCGCCAGCACTCCTTTCACGGCCCCGTTTTCAGTCCATACCTCCATGGCATGGCCAGGAAAAAAAGAATCGAAAAGCGGATGGGGAGCTGGCACGACCCTGTCCAGAGTGATGGTCCCCTGTGCATCGATGCCTCCCACGATATACCCCACTTCATCCATGCCGCACAGCACAGATATATGAGGAAGGTTTCCGTCTTTTGAGAAATAAACACTGCCTAAGAGGCTCCTGCTCACAGCGTCGCTGTCCGGAATCTGCTGCATGATTCTTTCTGAAAACATGTTTTCATATCCTGTCGGCGAAGGGATAAAAAACAGTTCTTCAATATTTTTTTCAGTCATATCACTGAAGCCGGACAAAGGCAGATAAAGAACAGATATGACAAGACCTATAACAAGAAATCCACGATTAACGTACATTTGCCCTCCTTCCTTTATTATGCCTTCTAATGATAGCCTCAATACGGCATCAGCCAAATATGAATTTTATTAAATCCTCAGAAATCCCGGCGGCTTGCAGTAAGAGAGGCTAATACTCAATGGTCTTGGGAATGAGCAGGGGCGGAACATTGTTTTCTGAAAAGATCCTGTTTATCTGTTTGACTTTCTCCCCCAGATATTCATTGATCTGACTCATCCCGGCCTCAAATTCCTTCTGAAGCTCATCAAAATAAGCCCTTTGAGCCCTGGTCGGAGCTTTGTTAACACTATCTATAGACTGGAATAATGAGCCCAATCTTTCAATAAGCCGCGGACCTTCACTCCAGAAAGGAGCTCCCTCAGGCTTGGTCAGGATATCCTGGATCTGAGTGACCTCCTGAATATGGCTGTCAATGGCATCCATAACTTCCTCAGAAAATCTGTTCGTTTGCTTTAAAATCGTGTTTTTCCTCTCTCTAAGCTGCTCTAACAGAGTATCAAAAGCCCTGAGTCCGCTATTCACACAGGACTGCATAGAGCACAGATCCGAAGCATACCTATGCTGAAGCTCAAGGTCATCGAGGCTGACCTCGACTGTAGGATCCACACTTACTGTTAATTCTTCCCTATAGGCTTGTTCACCTATGACAAGCCTTACGGTATACGTTCCGGGAAGTACTTGAGGCCCCCGGGGTCCTCTTGAAAAAAAACTCTCCTCTTGTTCTCTTTCTGTCCTCTGGCTGGGAGCTGTTTCCCTCAGATCCCATACAGCCCTGTTTATCCCTTTTTCCGCGGGAAGTTTTGTTATCCTTCTGATTAGTTTTTTGTCATTGTCGTAGATATCTATCCTCAAATCTTCACTGTCATCGATCCTGTTTTTCAGATAATAAGTGATTAGAGCTCCATAAGGGGGATTCTCTCCGGTATAGGCTCTGTCTCCTATTCCGTACCGGGTCGCTTTTTCGGCATAGCGGATGGCGGCTCGTATCCTGAAAAGGTGGGCTTCTTTCTCAAGAAGTTCCATATAGATCTCTCTTATGAATGAAACATCATCAAAAATCCAGATCCCTCTGCCGTGAGTGCCCAGAATCAAATCCTTGTCTCTCGGGTGGAGCAGAATATCGTGAACAGCCACAGTCGGAAGGTTACTCAAATGAAACTTCACCCAGTGTGTCCCGCGGCTGAAGGAAACAAAAAGGCCTAGTTCTGTTCCCGCATAGATGATTTGAGGGCGCTGCGGATCTTCCCTGACCACCCATACATAGGCATTATCAGGAAGATTCCCCGTTATATCAACCCAGGTCCTGCCAAAATCAGAGGTCCGGTATACATACGGGCTGAAGTCATCCAGCATATGCCTGTCAAAAGTCGTGTAGGCCATCCCAGCCGAAGTAAGAGAAGGTTCCACATGTGAAACCGGTGTATAGGAAGGCAGGTCAGGAATGCTGTTCACCACATTTTCCCATTCATTGCCTCCGTTCATGGTCACATGAAGCTGGCCGTCATCTGTTCCTGCCCAAATCACTCCCGGCTGAACCGGAGATTCAGCCAGGCTTATAATGGTGCAGTAATATTCAGCTGTTGTGTTCTCAGGCCAGGCCGGGCCTCCTGCCGTCTTCTGTTTTTCAGGATCATCGGTTGTCAAATCAGGACTTATCACCTCCCAGGTAGAACCAAAGTCCAGTGATTTAAAAACAACATTGCCTCCCACATAAATCGTCTTTTTATCATGAGGAGACGGGATAATGGGAGTGTTCCAATTAAAACGGTACTCAAGTTCGGAAACAGGAGCTCCATCGGCCCTTCTGGGTTGAGGGCTGACATCCTGCTGTTCTCTGGTGTTCATATCCGTCCTCACGATACCGCCTCCCTGCCTCTCACTAATAAAAAGGTCAGGATCGTCAGGATGGCAGGTGACATGAAACCCATCTCCAAAACTTATCATCCTCCAATCAGCTTTAAGGATCCCGAACGTTTCCTTGTTTCTGCTGGGTCCGTACCAGACTCCATTATCCTGAAGGCCCCCTCCTACATAATAAAAAGGTTCCCTGTCATCCGCATATATCTGATAAAACTGCGCAGCGCAGATATCATTGACATAATCCCAATTCCCGCCTCTGTCATAAGAAACAGCTATCCCTCCATCCTGTCCCTGCCACATCCGGTCAGTATCTTCCGGGTCTATCCAGAGAGCATGAAAGTCAACATGAGTTGACTGAGATATCCGCCTGAATGTTTTTCCTCCGTCTATGGAAACATGAAGCCGTGAAGAGACAGCATAGACACGGTTTTCATCAACAGGGTCCACTCTGAGATCTGTGTAGTAAAAACCCCGGGATACGATCTGTTTATCCTTTGAAACACAGCGGAAACTTTTGCCGCCGTCATCAGAACGGTATAGGGTCCCCTCCGGAGATTCTGTTATGGCATAAACCACATCCGGATTGCTGGGCGCTATTTTGATCCCGATACGCCCTATCAGTTCAGGAAGTCCCTGAGTGACTTTGCTCCAGGTCCTTCCCCCATCCACAGACCTGAACACACCGCCTTCCTTGTCTCCGCTTTCAAATGTCCATGGATTTCTCACAAACCTCCACAGACCCGCAAAAAGGATATTGGGATTTTTTTGGTTTATATCCAAATCTGAGATCCCATGCCATTCATCCTTATAAAGCGTCTTTTCCCAGCTTTTTCCTCCGTCTCTGGAAATAAAGACGCCTCTGACCGCGTTGGGCCCGAACGCACGGCCCAGAGCTCCTACATACACAACATCCGTATTATTGGGATTGATCACAATCCGCGAGATGTGCTCTGTATCATTGAGACCGAGATAATTCCAGGTGTGACCCCCGTCCGTCGATTTATAGACCCCATTGCCAAAGGAAACACTGTTCCGCACATTGGATTCTCCTGTGCCTACATAAACAACATCCGGATTTCCGGGCTCAAGAGCTATATCTCCAATAGATGCCACAGGCTGCCCGTCAAATATGGGAGTCCATGTAGTCCCTCCGTTCGTTGTTTTCCACACACCGCCGGATGCGCTTCCCACATATACAATATTGGGGTCTCCGGGAACCCCTTCCACATCACTGATCCGTCCGACCATGTTGGCCGGTCCAATATTTCTCCATGATAAATTCTCAAAAAGAACTGAATCAAGGTCTACCTCGTCATTCGAAAGCGAACCTGCTGCTTTTCCGGCAGACAAAGACCCAGTAACGAATATTATAAAAAAAACAATGAAAAATAACGGATAGGTACGGAGATTCCTCATTACTTGCCTCCAAGATTTATCGAGAGATTCTCTCATTTGACGATAAGAGGATGATATAACAGAAAGTCAAAAAGTTCAATCAAATATCTTTTCAGGATTGAGTATGTGATGGGGATCAAAAACCTTTTTAATCCCTTTCATAAGGGAAATCTCCTCCTCATCCACAACATAGGGAAGATATGCTTTTTTCACTAACCCTATCCCGTGCTCCCCCGAAATGGTGCCCCCTCTGTCCCTGCAGTCCTGAAACAGCTCCTTGCGTACTTTTTCCAGTTTCTCTTTCCATACTTTTTCTGGCAATGGGGTGGTCTTTCCTTTGTCATACCGGACCTTCATGATATGCGTGTGCACATTGCCGTCTGCCGCATGTCCGTAAGTCGGAAGCCACAATCCATATTTTTCCTCGACTTCCATCACTTTTTTAACATGATCGGCTATTTCAGCCCTGGGCACAGCAATATCCAGGGTCTCAACATTATCCTCTTTTATGGACTCATATATCTTGCTTCTTATATCCAGAACCTGTTTTTGTTTTTCCGGACTATCCGCCACAAATACATCTAACGCCCCCTTTTCAAGGCTGACCTCAGCTACCTTTTCCGAGAGTTTATCGATTTCATCCTCGCTTGAAGCGTCCAGTATCACTAAAAGATACGTGCTGCCCATTTTGCTGGGCCATCTCTTTTTCAACAGCTCTTCGGTCCTGACAATCACTTCCTTTGGGATAAACTCCACGGCCATGGGAAGTATTTTCCTTTTGATCAAAAGAGGCACGGTTTCAATCGCCTGCGCAAGGTCATCATAAGGGATAATAAGAGAGCGGGTCGCTTCAGGGGGAGGCATAAGCTGTATAACAGCTGAGGTCACAACGCCCAGAGTTCCCTCAGAACCGATAAACAGGTTGAGCAAACTGTATCCAGAGCTGCTTTTCATGACTTTCCCGCCGGGGCGTATTATCTTTCCTGAAGCCAGTACCACTTCAAGTCCTCTTATGTAATTCCTTATAACCCCATATTTCACAGCCCGGGCTCCTCCTGCGTTCGCTGCGATCAGACCTCCGATCATGGCGCTCTCATCTCCGGGGTGAGGAGGGAAAAACAAGCCCGAAGTCTCTATGGATTCATAAAAATCCATCAGAGTGACTCCGGCTTCCACCACAGCCATCTGGTTATCTATATCCACCTCCTTGATGCGGTTCATTCTTTCGACGGACAGAACGACGCCTCCGAGGCAAGGGACACACCCGCCGCAGAGGCCGGTAGCCCCGCCTCTGGGAGTAACCGGTATCCGGTTGTTATCAGCGTATTCCAGGATTTTTGATACCTCTTCAGTGTTTCCGGGCTTGACCACCACATCCGGCATATGAGCGATATCAGAAAGAGTAAATTCATCATGGCTGTAATCGATCATCCCGGACTCTTCGGTTATGACATTCTTCTCCCCTACGATGAGCTTCAGATCCTCAATCACCTTTTCATCGACTTTCCTGTATTCTGTCATTTTTCCTATTCCTTTTTTATTTACCGTCACTCCCTTATATTCTCTGAAATTTGGGTACGGTTTAAGCGACCTTGAAGATGTCATTGCGAACGACCGTCAGGGAGTACGGCAATCTCATTGTGAAACGAAGCATCATGAGATCACCACCTCGCTCCGCTCCTCGTGATGACATGAAGAGAACATAAGAAATACCTGACTTTCATCTCACTTTACGATCACAAACGGAATATCCGCCTTTTTCACCATTTTATTGAAGTTCTTCAGGTCTCGCTCCAGATAAAGGTCCAGAAGCCCTAACTGAGAGTCTGCTTTAGAGCACAGCTCATGAAACACTCTGTAAGACTGCTCCGTAGGCCGAAAGTCAGCGCTTGATACATAGGAAGCAAGAGCCGCAATTTTATTGTCAATTTTGATGGGAAAATTCAAGGGGTCCTGTCCGCTTTTTGACTTTGACTGGATAAGCTCATCTTCAACAGCGGTCAGCTTCTCGATGATATCCTTACCTGCCTGGATAATATCCTTACTGTTATTATAGTCCTTATATCTTTCAAAAAAGTCCTGGATCTGGTGCTTTACGCTTCTCAGTGTTTTTATCCCCCTGTTCACTTCACTGACCTTATCCCTGATCTCTATCAAAAAATCAAACTGTTCCTGAAAATCACGCTGCGTGGCCTCGATCCTGGGATCTTTTTTCCATTTCCAGTTCTTGATCATCCGGTCTTCCCCCACTTTCAGCCTGACCGTATAATCACCCGGAACAGCCACCGGACCTCTCAGTGAAGCTCCCCAGTAAACAGCACCGGGAAGCCTTTCGGCTTCGGGGTAGCGCATATCCCACTCAAACCGATTCATTCCCTCTTCGGCCGAGATCGTCTGGGCGCCGGAATATCCCCAGCGTGAAAATGTTCCGGGCACAGCCTTTTCCCCTTCTCCGGATTTAAATTCTTTTATGAGATTACCCTGGCTGTCCAGAAACTGCATGGTAACTTCTCCTTCAGGCTTCTCTTTGAAATAATAATAGACCACGCTTCCGGCAGGAGGATTCTCTCCCATATCCGAACGAGAGTACCCATAACCTCCCATTCTATAGGAAGACCTTGGCTTAAAAAGAAAAAAATCAGCTTCCAGTACGTCATCTGTGAGTTGGTGCAAAGGAGTCAGGTCATCAAGTATCCAAAACGCCCTTCCATGAGTCGCTGCTACCAGGTCATCCTCTTTGACTATCATATCGCGTATAGGGACCACCGGAAGGTTCAACTGCAGTGACTGCCAGTTTTTCCCGTCATCAAAGGACACAAAAACACCCCTCTCTGTCCCCGCATAGATCAATCCTTTTCTCTCGGGGTCTTCTCTGACAACGCGCACGAACGTGTTATCAGGGATTCCATTCGTTATTTTTTCCCATGTCCTCCCAAAATCTTCTGTTTTATAAATATGAGGAGAAAAATCATCCAGTTTGTGCCTGTCCACAGCAATAAAAGCTCTTCCGGCTTTAAAAGTGGAGGTTTCTATCATGCTGATCATGCTCCACTCAGGCATGTTCTTGGGAGTGATGTTTTTCCAGGACTTGCCCCCGTCTCTGGTGATATGCACCAGCCCGTCATCAGATCCTGCCCATAAGATATCCGGGTCATACACAGATTCTGCAAGAGCAAAAATAGTGCAGTAGTATTCAACACTTGTGTCATCTTTTGTGATAGGCCCTCCGGATTGTTCTTGCTTGGATTTGTCATTTGTAGTGAGGTCAGGACTTATGATCTTCCAGCTGTGCCCTTCATCAGTGGATTTGAACAAGACTTGAGCTGCATGATAGAGGACATTCGAATCGAATCTGGAAACAAGGATCGGCGCAGTCCACTGGAATCTGTACTGCAGGTCTTTGGCTCCCCAACCCATGGGATTTTCTGGCCAGGGATTTATAGCTCTTGTCTCACGTGTTTCATAATCCCAACGGGTTATCAATCCTCCGTAGCTGCCTGCATACACAATATTAGGGTTATCCAGTTTTGGAACAACATGCCCGCTTTCCCCGCCTCCCACCGAATGCCAGTAATTCGAGTCTATTCCGGATTCTGTGGTTCTGGAAGCAATGCGCACTGTGGAATTATCCTGCTGGGCGCCGTAGACCCAATAGGGAAACCGGTCATCCGTAGAGACATGATAGAACTGAGCCGTAGGCTGGTTGTCCTGAGGAGTCCATGAAACCCCTCCATTGTAGGTCACATTCGCTCCGCCGTCATTGCTGTTTATCATACGGTCCGGATTATCGGGGTCTATCCACAGGTCATGGTTATCCCCGTGAGGCACTCTAATATAAGAAAACGTGCAGCCTCCATCCGTAGAACGGTACAAACCAGTATTAAGGACATACACTTCATTGGGATTTTGAGGGCCTGCATAAATGCGGGAATAATACCAGGCTCTCTGACGGAGATTTCTATCATTGTTGACTCTCTGCCACGATTCCCCGCCGTTATCAGAAAGGAAAACACCCCCCTCTTCTGCTTCCACAATAGCCCAGACTCTATCCTGCCTGGCTCCGGACGCAGCCACGCCGATCTTGCCCAGTACTCCTTGTGGCATTCCCGGATTTTTGCTTAACTCGTTCCATGAGTCCCCGCTGTCTGTTGATTTATAAAGCCCGCTTCCAGGGCCTCCGCTCACCAAGCTGTAGGGCGTTCTGTGGGCTGACCAGAAAGCCGCATAAATAACCCTCGGGTTAAAAGGATCCAGAACCATATCTATGGCTCCGGCCTTCTCACTGACATAAAGGACTTTCTCCCAAGTCTGGCCCCCGTCTTTTGACCTGAAAACACCTCTCTGCATGTTGGGCCCATACACATGCCCCAAAGCCGCCACATAAACCAGGTCTGGATTTCTGGGATGGATTCTGACCCTTGATATCTGACGGGTATCCCCGAGCCCTATATGCTTCCATGTCTTGCCGCCGTCCACAGACTTATACATGCCGTCACCGTGGGAAACATTCCCCCTGATGGGAGCTTCCCCCATCCCCACATAAACAACATTGGGATCCCATTCGGAAACAGCAACAGCCCCGACAGAACCGGTTTTGAAATAACCATCGGATACAGGCCTCCAGTTGATCCCTCCGTCTTCGGTCTTCCAGACTCCTCCTCCGCAAGCGCCGAAATAATAGGTATAAGGCATGGAAGGAATCCCGGCTACCGCCGTCACTCTTCCTCCTCTATAGGGGCCTATACACCGCCATTTCATTGCCTGATACGCCTTCTCATCAATACGTTTCACATCCTTCGCTGCCTGATTTCCCTGTAAAAAGAAAGGGACCGCACAAATAAAAGACAGACAAAAAACAGCTGTAAAAATCTTTTTAAAGTTTAAGTGACCCATAAAACACCTCTCTATCATTTAATATCTACAGTGTATCCAAGTACGCATCTATCCGGCTCATAGTTTTATCTCTGCCTATAAGCTCTAAAACCTCAAATATTCCGGGACTGACTTTCATTCCCAGCACAATGACTCTCAGGGCATGGATAAAAAAGGCTGCTTTCACTCCTTCATTTTCAGCTCTATTTCGTATGATTGATTCGATTTTTTCCGCCGAAAAATCATCACACCCTGAAAAATCCTTGAGGAGCTTAGGTAAAAACACCATAAGGCGTTCATCCTTCAGGTATTTTTCGGCAGCCTCTTCTTCCATAGGATAGTCATCTGACAAAAAAGGCCTGGCTCTGGGCGAAAAATCCGTTATCCGCCTGTTTCTTTGCTTTAGGAGCCCGATCAGTCGTAAAAACCATTTTCGCCCCCTCTTTTCATACGCATCGATCCACAAACCCGATCTTTGTAACTCCTCCCTCACATAAGGGAGCAATTCCTCTGCATCCATTTGAGAGAGGAGCTGACCGTTGAGCCATTCCAGCTTATCCATGTCGAAAATGGGATGGCCGCTGCTTCTCCGGTCCAAATAGAATTTCTCTTTCATCTCATCCATGGAATAGATTCTTTCCCTTCCCGGAGACCAACTCATCTGGGCAAGAAAGTTCACTACAGCTAAAGCAAGAAATCCTTTGTCACGGAATTCTAGAACAGATGTCTCCCCGTGCCTTTTGCTCAGCTTCTTTCTGTCCTTTCCCAGTATGAGTGACATATGGGCAAACCTCGGGATATCGGCTCCCAGGGCTTTATAAACAAGGATCTGTTTGGGTGTGTTTGGAATATGATCGTCTCCCCTTATGACATGGGTGATCTTTTGTTCAATATCATCGCTCACAACAGAGAGGTGATAAGTGGGAAGTCCGTCCCGCCTGAGAAGCACAAAATCTTCAATATTATTTGATTGTGTTGTGATGGTTCCGTGTATCATGTCTTTGTATCTGACCTCTCCTTCTGGGACCTTGAACCGTACGGCTTTTTTAAGCCCTTGCTGCTCGTAATGTTCTCTCTCATCTTCAGAAAGGCCGGAACACGCACATCTTTTATCCCATTGTCCGGAGGCTTTTCTGGTTTCCGGAGAGCAGTAGCAGTAGTAAGCAGCTCCCCTTTTAACCAGTTCCTCTGCATTTCTCCTATAAAACTCAATTCTTTTTGACTGGAATACAGGGCCTTCATCCCAGTCCAACCCGAGCCAGCTGAGCCCCTGAATGATCCCCTCAGTCATTTCCTGAGACGAACGTGAAACATCCGTATCTTCAACACGCAGGATAAATTTCCCTTCGTAACGACGGGCATACAGCCAGTTATAGAGAGCTGTGCGGGCTGCCCCGATATGCAGGTGTCCTGTGGGGCTGGGAGCAAATCTTACACGTACCATTCTTCCAAACGAATATAGCAAAAATCCTGCAAACAGTAAACCTTTTGAATCTATAAAAAAGGAAAGGTTTTTATTTGTCAAAAAAAATATTGTGAAGCGCATTATTAGATATTATAATGATTTGTTCTTTATCTTTTGTCTTATGATACCATCGCCTATATTTAGGAACAATACAGATAAAAAAAGGGAGCTTTATTAATGGACAAAAAAGAAGCATTAAAAAAAATCGCCCAGAGACTTCGTATCCATTCCATAAAAATGACTTCTGAAGCAGGCTCCGGCCACCCCACGACCTGTCTTTCAATGGCTGAAATCGCGGCTTGTCTGTTTTTTGATGAAATGAGATACAACATACATGACCCTTTTGACTGGTCAAATGATGAATTTGTGCTCTCAAAAGGGCACGCAGCTCCCCTTTTGTGGGCCTGCTATGCCGAAGCCGGTATCATCCCTCTGGAAAGCCTCCTGGATCTGAGAAAAATCTCAAGTCCTCTAGAAGGACATCCCACTCCCAGGATGAACTGGGTCAAATCAGCAACTGGTTCTCTCGGGCAGGGACTTTCCATAGGCGTCGGGATAGCCGCCGCTGTCAAACTGGCCGGATCGGACAGAAGAGTGTATGTTGTTATGGGAGACGGTGAATGCGCGGAAGGATCGACCTGGGAAGCATCCAACAGTGCGGCAGACCTGGGATTGGATAACCTCTGCGCTGTGGTTGATATCAACAGGCTGTCCCAATCAGGTCCGACCATGCACGGTCATGATATCAATGCCTATACCGGAAAGTTCAAAGCATTCGGGTGGGAATGCATAGAGATAGACGGCCATGATGTCGAACAAATCCTTCAAGCCCTGCATAAAGCCAAAACAGCTGAAAAACCCGTGGTCGTTCTGGCAAGGACCCTAAAAGGAAAGGGAGTGTCCTTCCTGGAAGATAAAAACGGATGGCACGGCAAGCCTTTAAAAGGCGATGATATGCATAAGGCTCTTGAGGAAATAGGACCTATGCCGGAAATAGATGCCAAAAAGTATGTTAAGAAACCGGAGAAAGCAGCGGCTCCTGAATGGAAAAAAAGATATGACTTCGAAAAGCTCGACTACAGCAAAGACACAGCCACACGGAGAGGCTACGGAAACGCGCTTCTGAGCCTGGGAAAAGTAAACGAAGCGGTTGTAACCATAGACGGTGATGTAAAGAACTCAACATATGCGGAAGATTTCTTTGAAGCCTTTCCTGAAAGGTCCTTTCAATCCTATATAGCTGAACAGAATATGATAGGGATGGGCATAGGCATGGCTGTCAAAGGCTATATACCGTTTATGGCTACGTTCTCAGCTTTCCTCGGAAGAGCGCATGACCAGATCCGGATGGCAGCCTATTCTTTATCCAACATTAAACTGGTCGGTTCTCATGCGGGTATCAGCATAGGAGAGGACGGGCCCTCCCAGATGGGACTGGAAGATATGGCCCTCTTCACTCCCATCCCGGGATGTGTGGTCCTTTATCCCTGCGATGCGCCTTCTGCCGAAGCCTGCGTGGAAACAATGGCCGGATATAACGGCATGACGTACCTGCGGACAACCCGGCCTGCCACTCCGGTGCTCTATAAAAAGGGAGATGAATTTCCTGTTGGAGGGTCGAAAGTCATAAAAAAGAGCCGTCACGATAAAGCCCTTATCGTAGCAGCCGGCATCACTGTCTTCGAAGCTCTCAAGGCTTACGAAGTTTTAAAGAAAAAAGGGATCCCTGTCCGTATCATGGATGCTTACTGCATAAAACCCGTTGACAGCGCCGGCCTGATAAAAAATGCGGAAGAAACAGGAAGTAAGGTCGTAGCCGTGGAAGACCATTATCCCAGCGGAGGTCTGGGATGTGCTGTGCTTCAGGCTCTTGGGGGAAAAGCAGAAGTCATCCATCTGGCTGTTGACTCCCTTCCCCGTTCAGGAAAACCCGAGGAGCTTCTGGACAAATACGGGATATCAGCCAAACACATCATAGAAGCCGTTGAAAAATTACAGTAAAAAAAATCCCTGCGATAAACTAAAGAAATCTGCTCTCATTTCCTTTTTCTGCTTCTGCTTGCTGTTGCAGTGTTCCGAACAGGCCGATTTCGGCACCGTCACTGTGGTTTATGACGGAGACACCATCAAAGTCCGCCTTGCAGACGGAAAACAAGAAAAAATACGATTGATCGGAATTGATGCCCCGGAAACAAGCTCTAAGGACAAGAAAACCAGGCTCAACGCATTTTACTCAAAAAGATTTGTCTTTAAGTCCCTTTATAAAACACAGGTCAGGATAGAATATGATTGGGAAAAACGCGACAAATACGAGAGGCTTCTCGCCTATATTTGGACTGAAGACGGCACTCTGTTTAACGAATACGTCATTCAAAGAGGATTTGCCGCAGCTTACACCCGATTTCCCTTTAAAGCGGAATACAGAAAGAGATTCTTAGACGCAGAACAGTACGCCAAGCACAGAGAAAACGGCATCTGGAAAAAAGAGCCTTTTCCCTTGATCAGTAAAAAAGAGGCTCCGGCTCACATGGGGATGCTGGTCTCCTATGAATTTGTGTGCGCCGCGACCCGGGACCAGGGAAATCTGTGGCTTCTGGAATCAAAAGAAGGCGACTTTGGCGCTACTGTATATAAAAAATACCAACATCTCTTCCCTGACGTGAATTCATTGATCGGGAAAAAACTCACCGTATCCGGTTTGCTGGAGGCATACAGGGGCCAGCCCCAGATCATGCTCTTTGACCCTTCCCAACTCAGAAAAGACAACAAATAAAAAATGCGCCAGGCGGGATTCGAACCCGCGACCTTCGGTTCCGGAGACCGACACTCTATCCACTGAGCTACAGGCGCATACATGCAGAGATGATAAATATAAATCAATCCATCTTATTTTTCAAACCTAAAGATGTTTTGGCTCCCCCTGTTCTTAATAAAAATGAACATCGCCATTTTTTTTATGAATAGGCAAGTGAAATAAAAAGGTTGACTAAAGAGCTAAAAATTACTATAAAATTAAAGGGCTATAAAGAGGATATTTGTCTGATTCTTGGTGTCAGATAATAACTAAATATATGCTAAGGTTGAGCCGTAGTGGATAAAAGCAACACGTCAAACAATTCTATCAATAACTTTAGTATCCGCAGCTTTCCAAAAAACATCCTTATTCTCAACAACAACAGCAATGAAGCTTTTTTCCTGGACGGCCTGTGTCCTGATTCGGCCCGAGTGCACTACGCTCCCAGCATTGAAAAAGCAGCTTCTCTCGCAAAATCCCTGGATTTTAATGTCCTCATAGCTGACTTCTCCCTTGCCAGTTACGCGCTTCTTCAAGGAATTTTCAAGAACACCACCACACTCATCATAACAGGATATTCCGAGAGAGAAATAGTCAATACGGCCAGAGGATGGCCCCAGAACCGGTTTATCACTACCTTTGTGTTTTCTGAATCAGAAGACAGCAAAATCTCATTCAGGCGTTCCCTGGAAACAGCTATGAAACATTCGCATCTTATTCTTGAAGTCCAGGCTCTCAGAAAATCTGCCGGCAAAAAAGAAATAGACTACAAAAAAGCTTTTTATGAAGTAGAGAAAATAAAAAAATTCATCAAATCATCCATAGTCAAAGAAATCGAAAAACGTATTGCCTTCCAAGCTAAATATGACCATTTCAGAAAGGAAAGGCTTAAGATAGAAACGCTTCTGAAAAAACTTTATATGGCCAATGATGTGACCAGCCTGATCGACACCATCTATGATATCAAGGAACTCATAAACGCCAGCGGTACGACTATTTATATTCTTGAAGAGACCCGTTCCTCAGGGAAATATTTAAAACCCCTGGTGTGGGATGATTCCATCCTCTCACATGTCGATTTCACAAAGCATATCGTCCGTTTGGATGATGATGACTTTGCGGCGAAGTCAGCCCGCCTCACAAAAATAATAAGAACCGCCGACATAAAAAAAGAGGACCGCATAAGCTCCCGTTACAGAGAGCAGTTGAATTCTCCTGTTTACAGTATCCTCTGTATACCCATCATATACAAGAACGAACCCGTAGGAGTGCTTGAAGTCTATAACAAGAAAAAAGGCCAGAAGTTCTCTCCACAGGGATTTGATCAAATCGACCAGGATACCCTGGTTCACATATCCGAACACATATCCATCGCCATTACAAAGCTTAACTTGATCCAATACGACCCGCTGACAGGGCTTCTGAGACCTGACCCCTTTTTTGAAAAGGTCATCCAGAAAATCAAACAGGAAAACAAAAGGCACAGGGAAGAAGGAAACTACGCTCTTGTGATGGGTGATGTGGACTGGTTTAAAAATTACAACGACAGGTTAGGCCATGAATCTGGAAACCGCCTGTTGAGAAAGCTGGGAGGGATCCTCAAAGTATCTACCCGTGAGGAAGATTTTCTCTGCCGTTACGGAGGAGAAGAATTTCTCTTCTTTTTATCCGGATTAGAGAACGAAGACGAAGCCCTCATGTTTACAGATAGAATAAGGAAAAATGTGGAAGAGACTTACTTTGACAACCAGGAACTCCAGCCCAGGAGCAATCTCACCATGAGCTTTGGAATAACTAATTTTTCAGCAGATAAATTCAAATCCGCTCATTCTATCAACAAAGAAAATCTGATAAACCTCGTTAATGAGGCTGATATTGCTTTAGCTGAAGCAAAAGGAAAAAGAACCGCTTTTACAAGCAAAAAAGAAGAAGATGCCTTTGAAAAAAACAAGATCTCCGTGTATCACAGGCGCATCTCAGAACCAGAAGAACATTCCTTTCTCATCAAACCAGATACCGAGTTTGAAAAAGAAAAAAGGAGATATCCAAGATACTATTCTTCCATCCCCCTGATCTATAAAAATAAAAAAGGCCATGAAGCCACAAAAACAATAAACATAAGCCGGGGCGGGGCCAAAGTATCAAGCAGCTCATTGATCCCTCCCGACAAGACTTTAGATCTTATTATTGTTCTGACAAGCAAGGCCTTTGAATGCAGAGGGCAAGTCGTCTATTCACATAAAGGAAACGGGCACCTCTCTTATTATTATGCAGGGATTGAGTTCACTAAGATGTCACTTGAAAACAAAAAGATGCTGGAAAAATACGTAAATTCCCTATCCTGACAATTCCTTGATTATTGATTCTGTATACTCTTCCAGGGGTGAGCTCTTTGAGTCGAATTCTGTCTTTATATCATCAATATACTCAGAAAAAGCATTAAAGTCATCCCTGTTGCTCCAGTTCTCCATGCTCACTCTCTCTAGCATTTCTTTGAGTTTATCCTCATTTAAAACATCTTTTGTGCTCTCAGGGAAAAAGCAGTCCTTCATCTCACAGACTCTCAGGCAGCCAAGAATGAGTTTGCGCACATTTTCCTGCTCCTGTATGATTTCCTGTTTTATAAAGAAGTGCTCTTTAGGTGAAGTGGTCTCATCAAGTTTTCCATAGAGCTTATCTGCCTGGTCGATCTCATCTTTTACCGAATTTATGACATATTTACCGTCCAGAGTGATCTTACCCTCATTTTCAAAATAAACCACTTTTGCTTCGGATTCACTTCCTTCGGTCTTTTTGAACTTGTCTAATTTTTCGTAACCCCCTGTGTCCTCGTCCTCCTCTTCTTCTTCAACGTCTTCTTCGTCCTCCTCTTCTTCCCCGTTCTCTTCCTCGTCTTGATCCTCTCTCTCTTCTAACTTCACTCCCTCTTCTGTTTCATTTTCAAGTTCATCTTTCTCGTCGGATGATTTCACTGATTCCTCATCCTCATTTTCTTCAGGCTCTGCATCTACTGCTCCGGCATCTTCCTGTATCTTCTCTTCGATCTGCTCCTCGAATGTATCCGTTACGTCTATTTGACTGCCATTTTCCCCCAGAAGTTCTTTGATCTTACTGAGTCTTTGGAGCTCATCATCAAGGTCAAAATCTTCATTAAAAGGTCCGATGTTTTCAGGAATTTCTGCCTCTATCCCATATTTTTCCTCCAATTTCTTTCTCAGGGTAGATAACTTTTCGGTCGTTTCTTCATTTATGCTTTCAAGCTTCTTGTTTAATTCTTCTATGATCTTAAGCTCTGCCAAAGACTTTCCGGTCAAAGATTCGATATCAGACTGAAGCTTCATAACGATTTTAAGGTGAGACTTTATCTCATCTTTTATGGATGTTTTTTCATCCTCAAACTCGGACAGGATTGTTTTATACTCACTGAGACTTTCTCTCTCTTCATTGACCTCACTCTCTATCTCACTTATCTTGCTCTCTGCCTCTTCCTTCTGCTTGTTGATAGCTTCTTCCAGATCTTCCTGTATTTTTTTCCTTCTCTCGTCAAGGATCTTGTTAAGCTGTTCCTCTACCTCTTCTATTATGGAAGATGAATTTTTTAAAAAAGAATCTTTTTTTCCCATTTTTTTATCTCCTGTCCCCTTTGGTTAAATAATACATCTGCCTCTGGTCCGTGTCAATATAATCACTCAATAATCACTCCTTTTATCTGTGCTCAATATTACGAAAACCCCTTATCCATGACAATACTCTTTTGGGAGTAAATCAGGGGGGAATTTACCGCAAGGCGCCTCACCCATAAGGGTGAGGATAACAGGGGTACAGCTCTATTGAAAGGCTGTGCTTTTTTTGGACGATATGCTTGCCATATGCTCGAAAAAAGGCATCAGGCGGGTGCTTTCAAACCTTATTTTTTCCCACTTATTGATATCCATCGAACAAAATGCCTTGACAACTTCCGGATCAAATTGAGTCTCGGAGTTTCTTTTGATCTCTTCTCTCGCAAACTTAAAACCGCGCGCGTTCCTATAGGGGCGGTAAGAAGTGATGGCATCCAGAGCATCAGCGACCGCAAAGATCCTTGCTTCCTGAGGGATTTCTTGCTCTTTAAGATTATTGGGATACCCGTCTCCGTCAAATCTTTCGTGGTGGTACAGAATGATATTTCCAACTTCCTCGACAAGCTTTATTTCCTTTATAAGACCGTACCCCAGGGAAGGATGAAGCCTTATTTTCTCCCATTCCGAAGATGAAAGAGAGCTTGGTTTTTTGAGAATGGAATCCGGGATGGCTATCTTTCCCACATCATGAAGAAGAGCGCCTTTTTTGATGTTGTCCAGAGTTTCGGTGTCGTTTATTCCCAGTATCTTTGCCAACACCTGGCTGTATTTCGCTACTGTTCGTGAATGCCCGAACGTCTCAACATCCCTTAAGTCCAGAGCTGTCATAAGGTTTTCCAGAGTGGAATCATAAATCTCTTCAAGGGCAAGCGCTTTTTTTAGGTTTTTCTCCTGCTGGTCTGTTATCTGCTCTATCCTCTCCTGGTACATCCGTGTATCGCTTAAAAGGTCTTTTTTCAGCAGTTCGTTCTTTACAGCAGAATAGACGCCAGCCTTATTATCAGGTTTTACGATATGATCTATAACTCCTTTTTTGTACAAAGACACAGCAAATTCCGTTTCGATCTGACCGGAAATCATAATGATTCCCAGTCCGGGATTGAACTTTCTTATACTTTGGATCGTGCTGATTTTATGCTGTTCACTCGAACCCAGATGCAGAAGCAGTACTGAAAAGCTATTGGCGCTTAATAATTTGTTTGAAGCCTGAGAAAAATCTGATGCTTCCTCTATGATAAAAGAATACTGAGTCAAAAAATCTTTCAGGATATTCCGCCGCCTTTTGTTGCTATCAACGATCATCAGTTTCGTTTGACTTGACATCCACAATCTCCTTTGTTTTTCCGCTTTAACTTTTTATACATCATTTGTATTAAAAAGGCAAAGAGTTGCGTATTTGTGCGATAAATATCCTTGGAATTCCGGCCATGTCTCTCTCACACCGCACACCTTCCCATTGTTCCGAAAAGAAATTTCTCACATTGTGTTCCTGCCCCCTGCCGATTTCAAATATCAAATATCCCCCTGGCCTCAAATATCCCGGGGCTTCGCATACCAACCGGTTTATGAATTCATATCCATCCTCACCTGAAACAAGTGCTTGTTTTGGTTCGAACTTTCTTATCTGGGCATCCAGAGTGAGCCATTCCTCTTCTGTAACATAAGGAGGATTGCAGACAATAAAACCGCATCGTTTTTGTAAAACTGAACGGCTGAAAGGCCCGAACAGGTCTCCCCGTATGAATCGGACATTGTCCAGATGATGAAAACGAGCATTTTTTTTTGCATAGGAAACCGCTTTTTCTGATATATCCAATCCCACTATTCTGACTCCGGACAGTTCCCTCGCAGTAGACAAAGCGATGTTACCGCAGCCGGTCCCTACATCTATAACCACTTCCTCTGTTCCGGAATAAAAGTCAAGCACTGCCTTCACAACGCCCTCAGTCTCCGGCCTGGGAATCAGAACCCCTTTTCCTACTTTAAAATCCATTGACCAGAATTCCTTGGTCCCGACTATATAAGCAAGAGGAATGCCTCTCTTCCGCTTCTCCAGCATCTCCAAGTACTCATCCCTTTTATGTCCAGATACTTCTAACTCAGGCTCAGAATAGAACTCTTCTTCAGAGACACAGCATGCCTTCAAAAGAATGATTTTCGCTTCCATAGAGGGCTTATCAAAACCCTTTAATAGAGAAATTCCCTTTTCATGCAATTCCCTTAGAGTTGGCATTGAAGGTGTTATTTTACATGAAATCAATTTGACTCTGCCATCATTTTTGCTTGAAAATGCATGGTCAGATTTTTGATGATCTCATCGAGGTCCCCATCAAGAATGCTCTCGATATTATGAAGCGATTGATTCAGCCTATGGTCCGTAACCCGGGATTGAGGAAAATTATATGTCCTTATTTTTTCACTCCTCTCCCCGGTCCCGACCTGGGTCTTTCTATCCTTTGATATTTTTTCCTGCTGTTCTCTTTGAGCGATATCCATCAATCTTGTCCTCAGGATCTTCAGTGCCTTTTCCTTGTTTCTGTGCTGCGATTTCTCATCCTGGCATGAAACCACCTGTGAGGAAGGAACATGAGTCACCCTTATGGCTGTGTAATTCCTGTTGACATTTTGACCCCCTGGTCCTGAAGCTCCAAAAGCCTCGATTCTGATATCCTTTGAATCAAGCTTTATATCCACATCTTCAGCCTCGGGAAGAACAGCCACTGTCACTGTGGATGTATGGATTCTGCCGCTTGCTTCTGTCTCGGGTACTCTCTGCACTCGATGGACACCGCTTTCGTATTTCAACTGAGAATAGACTCTGTTTCCCTTGATATTGGCAATGATCTCCTTGAATCCGTTTATTGTGGATGAACTTGTGCTCATTATCTCCATCTTCCATCCCTTTTTCTCCGAGAAGCGCGAGTACATACGGAACAGGTCCTGAGCAAAAAGGGAGGCTTCATCCCCGCCGGCGCCCGCTCTGATCTCTAAGATAACATTCTTTTCATCGTTCGGGTCTTTCGGAAGGAGCAGCACTCTGAGTTCTTCTTCGAGCCCTCTTTTCTTTTCCTTTAATCTGTCGATCTCTTCTCTGGCAAGTTCCTCAAGTTCTTCTTCTGTATCCGGGCTGTTTAAAATCTCCTGGGAATCCTTTATTTCATTGAGGATTTTTTTATACGTTTCGTACTTGCGAACAATGGGTTCGAGCTCAGACCTTTCCTTGGAAGCTTGTTTTATTTTTTGAGGGTCAGAAATAAACTCAGGGTCTGACAAAGAAGAAGTAAGCTTGTTATACTTCTCCCTTATGGATTCTAAATCTTGGAGCATATTTTATTTCTTATTATTATCCCGGGAAATTTTCCCATATTTTCTCTGGAATTTTTCGACTCTACCCGCACTGTCGACAAATTTTTGTTTCCCGGTAAAAAAAGGATGGCACTGCGAACAAATCTCAACCCTTATCTCATCTTTGGTGGAGCGGGTCTTAAAACTGTTTCCGCAAGCACATGTCACCACACATTCTTTGTATTCAGGATGAATCTTCTTCTTCATTTTCTTTCTCACTCCCTAATAATCCAGGATAATAGAGGGTTATTATAGCAAACCAGACTAAAAAATTCCAGACATTCTATGTTGTCCCCATCTTTTTTTTCACACAGTCCCGGTCCACGGAAAATTTCATCTTGAGTTTGGCCTTCTTGACCTCATTTTTGTACTGCTTGGAGTCAAAATAACCCACCAGTTTCCTATCAACAGGCAGAAGCATCTCTTCAGCTTCCCATTGATAAACCTTTCCCCCGCTATCTCTTAAACATTCAAAATGAACAATCCATGCCAGTTCTTTAAAGGTCATCTTTTTAAAAGTCCTTCTTATCTCTTCCACTTCTGCCTTTTTTGCGGGAGACATGAAATGAAAATACCTGGAAAAAAGGAGAGCATTGTGAAAATAGGCCGGATACGCAATGAGCCCCTGGTTCTTATTCAGTCTGGCCACGTAAGAGAACAGATCAACGACCTTTTTCCCTAAACTCAATCCCGGGTGTGCCTGCCCGGGAAGAGGCGTTCTCTGCCCTTCAAACTTCAACAGGGGATTTTGCAGGGTCAGCCATTCCAAAACCAAAAATTTAGACCTCGTTATATCCAAAGGAAAACCTTTTTTTGCCTTGAATATCCCCTCCCTTATTTTAAGGTCAACGATGACATTTTCCGGGCTTTTTTCTTTATAATAGATAATAAGCCTTTGAAGAGGAGGGTACTGAGAAGAATCCAGCTCGAAATCTATAGGCCATAAACCTCTTTTTTTTGCTTCTGTATAGAAATTTCTTTTTCTTAATACGACACCGGCTTCTCTCATCGTGTATTTCCCGAGGAAAAGAGTTGTGCTTTTGGCACCGGATATATCCTGAAAGATATCTTCCTTTTCGATAAGAGGTGTCAGCCTCATTGTTTTTTTCTTTTTAGCTCTAATTGTCTTCATCTCCCTTTTTGGAGGCTTCTGATTCTTTGTAACCATAAAATTCCAGCACATCATCAGCCACTCTCATTTTTCTCTTCAGTTCAAAATACTTTGACTCAAATCTCGTTTTAAAGTGATGCCTGAGAACGATGATACCTCCTTTGCTCAGAACCTCTCTCTTATAGACCACTTTAAGCGGATCCCTTTTTTCTACCAGCAAATAAGGGGGGTCAAGAAATATCAAGTCAAAAATCTTTTTCTCTTTTGACAGCATGATGACAGCTCTATTGAACTCTTTATGTATGACCCTGGTTGATCCCTCTGCCTCGCATCTTTTTATATTTGTTTTGATCGCCTTGATGGCAGGATAAAAGTCATCAATGAAATACACCTCTCTGGCTCCCCGGCTTAAGGCCTCAATGCCAAGGGATCCTGTTCCTGCAAAACCATCCAGGATAGATATATCAGGGATATCGAACTGCACTATATTGAAAAGAGTTTCCTTTAGTTTATGGGGAATGGGCCTGACTTTTTCACTCATCACCATCCTGAGACGCTTTCCCTTGTATTTTCCACTTATAATGCGCAGCATTATCTTCGCCTCTTCATAAAAAACGCCGATACCTTTTCGATACCTTATTTAATAAAAAAAAATAGCTCTCCCTTTTTCTATCCGCACATCTTTGATACCATAAGGAAGTTCATACCAGTCACTCAATCCTGTGTTCTCGGTTCCCTGGATCTTGGATGCCAGATAACTCACTGTATCCAACAACAATGGGTCAACCGGTTCCTTATTAAGAAAGAGCTCATCTATGACCAGCCGGGCGGCTTCTTCTTTGACCCTGATTATTCCGCTAAAATAAAAAGCCATCTCTGGTTTGAGCATCCGAGAAAGGCCCGTTTTTCCAAACTGAAGCAGTATCTTTCCTTCTATCCTGTTTTCATCAAATAACTTCAATATCAGTTCCTTTAACACATCTTCTTCCTGTTCGAGTCTGAATGCCAGATAGGAATTGAGTTCGCTTTCCGAAACCACTACGCTCCGTAAAGGACCTGAATAATCATTTTCATTCTCTGAATTGACTTTCTCGATCAGCTCCAGCACCTTTAATGCTTCTTCAAGCGAATAACTTGCCTGGGCAATACTGTTCTGTGACAAAAGAACCGCAAAAATCAAACAAAGCAATAATATTGGAAAGAATTTTCGAAAAGGAGAAATCAAAAGCTCTTTGTATCCTTTTATTACAGGATAGACCTTCGTGACATTTTTTACTTTTATAACATTCATTTTCCAATCAAGCTTCGCATAACCAAAAAGACCGGCCTCCAGAACCGCCACAAATAGTGAACAACCATTTTATAGGATTCCGGAGAAATTCCATAGTAAAAAGAGACCCAGGCACGTGGAGGAAAGAAAAATTGATAAACCGCTTTTATAAACAGTAAAGGTTTCTTGCGCGCACAAACAGAAAAAAAAGTGGGCGCATGCATGGGAAACATTAATTTCTGCTCCCTTGCCCTTACTGAATCCTTGGGCCAAAATAATTTAAGGAGCCTTCTCTCCGGAGAGGAGACAGAGAACCGGTTGATAGTAGCTTCTGAAACAGTCCCCGGCCAGAATTCATTGACCAGGCTAAGTCCATAGGAAACAGGCGCCTCGATCCCCTCTTTGTGACAGATGGATAACACCTTATTCCAATCAAGCCCACTAACCGCAGACATTTCAGCAATATCCGTGAACCAGTCCAGCCTGGAATAAGAATGCTGTTGGGAATGCAGACAGAGAAGGCACAACTCGTATTCCGGAGAAAGAATTTGGGCAGGAGCTCCCTCTATATCAATCATTTGAACATGTCGCCATAGGTCCTTGCTCATTGAAAACGGCATATGAAGGCCTGGAAAATTATAATGAAGCTCCAATTCGAGCTTTCCTTTTCTGTATACAGGTCTATACGCCCAGTACGTTTTCTCGCGCTCACTTAATTCATGGCGCGTATACTTGCTCTCTGCTTGAACAAAACCCTGTTTCTCAAGAACTTCGATCATTTGCCTTCTGTGAGATGGAAAGATCAAAAGGTCCACATCAATAAAAAACCTGAGACCGATATCTTTATATGTGGTGATGGCTAATCTCGCTCCTTTAATGACAGCCGCTTTGATACCGGAATAATCAACATCCTTAAGAACAGGTTTCAAAGAGTTAAGAAGATAGAGATTGCGAGCAGAGTTCCTTATATAAACATCGGTCAGACGCCTAAAAATATCTTCAGGAACTTTTCCTGCATAGGGCTTGAGATTTTGGTACAAAAGAGGCAAAACGCTTTCCTCTTGCGCTCTTTCCAGCACTTTTTCCCAATCTAAATTCCTGACCAGTATCCTTTCCAGTTCAGACTGTCTCTCCGGGCGAGGTTCCACTCTTGAGCACAAAATCAAGAGCTCTCTTTCAAAGGACATAATAAAAAAACTGAAAGGCAAAGACAGAGAATAGACTACAAGAACAACAGAATATTGGAATTGAAGATAATCTTTATGTTATTTTTTGATGGCGGTTACATCGTCTGGAGTATCATCAGGTTCACCAAAAGTGACCGTCCCGACCACTAGAGCCGCTCCAATAGGGATTAAAAATATGGGGGGAATTCCCTTCCTTTTGACCAGATAAATCAGGTCGCCTTCAACAACATCCTCATCCATCCAGATAACAACGATCTGACCTTCCTTAGCCTTTTTAATCGGCTTGTCGTTTAAAGTCAATACATTAACTGTCTGGTAGAAATCAGTTTCAGAAACATCCTCCGGGCCTAATGCATGGACCTCGTCATCCTTCCTGAGTTCCCCTTCATTAATAATCTCAACTGTCGCTAACTTAGTATTCGGTTCATAGGAAATCACTTTTCCGACCAGGACTTCTCCTTTGTTGTTCTTTTCTTTGTTTGGGTTTTCAGCAGCTTGCTGGCTCTGCGCGTCAAAAGTCTTCAGTGTTACGGATAATTTTCCCGTTTTTCCTGAACGCACACCGACGAGCTCTTCAGCGTTGTAGTCACCATTGGCAGACGATACGCCCATGGCATAGAGACCTTTCTGCATCTCTTCGACATTAAACACACCATGATCATCTGTTGCCAAACTTTTGTACATCTCTCCAGTAGAAACATTTCTGAGAGTGACCACAGCTCCCTTTATCGGAGTTGTCCCATCTTCAGCAAAAACGGATCCGATAAGCTTCCCTGTCTTCTGTTCTTCTGTTTTCGCTATATTTGGAAAATAGAGAAGCATTAAAGAAAAACACAACAATACCGCAATGCATCTTATATTGGCACCTCTGTTCATAACTTCCTCCTTAGAGTTTATTTAATATAGTACTTTTTTCTTTTTTTGTCAATACTATTTTGTTCATTATTCGGACAAATCTACCCCATCCCTGCTGGTTTTTCTGCTCAGTCTAATAAGTTTGATATTTCTATTTATCGGCTTGATTTCCAGGATATTCTCTCCCTGTTTCGTTACAAGCTCTAATCCGGAAATACGTCCTCCTTCGGCATACCTTTCATCAACCACCTTTCCATTAAAAAAAACAGCCACCAAAGGAACAATGGAATCTCTCTGCAGTTCCATATCTATGGACTCACTCGACTCTCCGACAAAGGGAAGTGGGATCCTGTACGTCTCCCCTTTTCTGATTTCCCTCTCTTTAAAGGTCAGCACCCCGGGCATTACGATTTCCGAGATCTTCTCATCCGCCACTTTTATCCCGTCCAGGTCATTGAGCCTTTCATAATTTTCACGCATTCTCAGCAGTATCCCGATATTATGAGGGTCCAGATCCAGTGCCTTCTGGTAAAATTCACCGGCATCATAGACAAAATCTATTCCCTGATACGAATCCCCCAGTATCTGTAATATGTTCGTCAAATAGGCGCTGGAATCCGGAGATGCTGTATACAGCATCTCCTCGACCTTTTCCCGTTCTCTGATGATCTCTCTGTATCTGTGCTGCTTGAAATCAAAAATAAATTTAAAATAAAGACGCAGAATATTGTCACTGCCTCCGGGCCTAATTTCAAGCAAATTCCTTTCAACAATATATGTTTCCAGTTCTCCGATCTTCGTATCTTCATCCTCCATCTCCAGGTATTCTTTAAGATGTTCTTCTGCCTGCTTGAGCTCTCCTGTCCTCTGCAGCCTTAGCTTTATCAAACCCAGAAGCACTGATCTTTTTGTATTCAGGAACTCCTCCTCATGGATGAATGTTTCGCCTGTGAGTGACTGATAGAACTTTATCTTATTGAGCAGACTTAATCCTGAAGAAAGATGACTCAAAGCATTGTTCATATGATACAGTCTCGCCTCGTTCAAGCCCTTTTGATAAAGACTTGCTGCCGAGTCGAATTCCATGCTTTCAGCTTTTGCAAGCTTATCCAGCCTCTCTTCCAAGCTTAAAGACCTTCCTCCCAAAAAATCAGCATACAGGCGCAGCGATTCAGGTTTATTGGGGAGAAGCTCATCGATAACCGAATAATCTTCAATATAAGTCGCCCAGACCTGAATGACATCCATCAAGCCCTGCCTTCCTTTCACATCAATGACATTTTTCATCATCTCCAAAGTATATTCCCTGTTCTCTTCCGTCAGCTGTTCCCATGTTGACAGCATGATTTTCCCTATCTCAAAGTAAAGCTCTTCGTCATAGGTAGTCAAAAGAGCGGCTTTCTTATACTGGTCATAATAATCGATGTCAACAGGCTCAAAATAGTCACTATAAGAAAGCGCCTGAGCCAGCCTGAAATGACTCGAATAAGCACCCGGATTCAATCGGACCGCCTGAATAAAATTTTCTATGGACTTTTCCAGCTTTTCATGCCTCAGCTCATTGTCTCCTACGTTTCTTACACCCAGGTCAAAATAGACCTTTCCAAATTCATAGTACACTTTATCATTCATCGGATTTAATTTTTGGGACCTTTTCAGGAAAGATATCTTCCTGTCCGGATTTGCCGTGGCTTCACCCTTATAATACAGGTGAACACTCCAATAAATTAAGGAATTAAGAGCCATAAGCCCCAAAATCCCTGCAATGAATAGATATTTTTTAAACATTTTTATCTTCTATTGAGCACCCAACACAGCGTCACGATCATTGTGAACAAAATCATATTAGCCGGAATGTGCAGATTAAAATCAGTAAAGCTGTGCACGGCTATAACAGCTAATGAAACAAAACAGCCCATGCCCACACCCTTTACCCAGGGATCCCTCTTTTTCCTCCAGCGGGCAAAAGACAGCAGTACCATTAAAACCACTCCTCCGGCCAAAAAAGCGAATCCGATCACTCCGAGTTCGGAAAAATATTCCAGATAATCATTATGAGCATGCCTTAAAAATCCATACAGACCGATATCTTCATAAGCAGGATAAACCAAAGCGAATGTTCCCAAACCCGTTCCGAACACAGGATAATCCTTTGCCATCTCAAATGTATGCGCCCAGTACTGAGGTCTCTGTCCTCCGGGCAGACCTTCTTTTGAAAATCTCTCCAGAGTGGCATCGATACCCGCATAAGCAGCAAAAATAATGATAAAGACAAAAAATATCTGGATAAACTTCCTCAAGCCTGATTGCGATGTTCCGCCTCCGCGGAAATAAAACACAGATAAATAAGAAAACATAAGAAACATCACGACAATAGAAAAAACAGCGGACCGGGAGCGCGACAAGACAAGCCCTACGGTCATCAAAATCACAAAGCCACCCAGTACGAAATTCAAGGCAAATCCTTTTTCCCCGATCACAGCCATTTTATCTTTCAGCCTGGCTCTGGCTCTTAAAAAAATATCCATTTTGGCTATGACCAGTCCTATGACAACAGGAATGATCATCTCCAGGTAACCCGTAAGATGATTCTGGTTGACAAAGGTTCCGGTCACCGCATGGAGATTTATTTCCTTTTTATAAAAAAGAATCCTGGGATTATCTCTATACAGCTCAAAGAGCCCGTAAAACGCCTCAAAAAGACCCATGGCCAAAAGCACAGTGACGATCCGTCTGATCTGTTCCCGTTCCGTAATGGTTTTGATGACCAGAAATCCCAGAATCACATAGGTAAAAATCTCCATTCCCTGCTGAAAGGTATGAAAAGGAGATATGGAAAGAGTCATGAATTTCGCTTCTTGAACGCCTAGGGAAAACTGCTCTCTGAAATGATAGGTTCCGGGGCTTATTATCTTAACGAAAAACACGGGCAAAGGAAGCATCTGGAAAATCAAATACACGAAAAAACCGCCAAAAAGAAACCTCAATTTCTTCATAACGCTTTCCTGTCCAAGAGGCAGGAACGGCCGGTGCTTCATCAGAATATAGACGCCCAGCAATGTAAAAACCGCTATCTCCAGGACAAGAATGCTCCACTCGTATACGGATGCTGCGGGAAGAGGAGAAAATATGAGTACGGCAAGAATCCCGTATTCGATTATTTTAGAACAGATAAAGTCTTTTTTCGTGCCCGGAAAACCATAGTCCTTTTTCTTCTTTTTCAAAAGATGCGGCCTGGACCAGGCATTGCTTGCTGCTGGTATAAATTTGATCATTATTTCTTTTTCATAAAGGAAGGAATCTTTATTTTGAATGTTTTTCTCTTTGCTTCCGCTTTTTTAGGTTCCGGAATGTAGGAGATCTCTTTGTTTTCAACCACACACAGGGGATTGTCCTCAACCAGTTTTCTGGCATTTTCCTCTCCTATGACCTCTGCGGCTTTGTGCACAGCTTCTGAAAGTCGGGGTGGTATGACCCAGGTGTTATGGCAGTCAGTAGCCAGAAAATGAGCGTATCCGAGCTCAATAAACCGGAACACGGCTTCCTGGACATGTGTTCCGTATACGCCGTTAAAACTCCCCTGGTTCACCTGTGAGAGAACCCCCATTTGCAGGAGTTCATAAAGAAAGTTCGGGTTGCGCCTGAAAACAGAATTTCTCTCAGGATGAGCTATGACAGGAATGATGTCTTCGGTCATGAGTTCAAAAATCAGATCTTTCACACCTGAGAAAACATGCTCCGAGGGAAATTCAATAAACATATAGCGGCTCTGGTTCAGCACCAGAAAGCGGCGATGATTCTTGATCTCATCAATAAGATGATGGGAAATATGTACTTCTGCTCCCGGGAATACTTCAAGGGGAATATCATTATCTCTGAGCACCTCCACAAATCCTTTCCTGGCTTTTTCTATCTCCTCAAATCCGGAAGCAGAATCACTCCCCCTGAAAAGATGTGGAGTGGCGATCATCTTGTTAATCCCGTCATCCACTGCCATTCGGGCCATTTCCAGAGCTGTTGCCATGTCTTTGGCTCCGTCATCAACTCCGGGAAGTATGTGGGAATGGATGTCTATCATTTACCGTTTCTCTTCATAATAAGTACCAAGATAACCGTGTTGTTCCGCAGAATAATAGCCTCTTCCTTTTACCTTCATCTCATTGTAAACGACTCCGATAATATTGGCCTTTACTTTATCAAGAGCTTTGATGCTGTTTATATAGGCTTTTCGGGTCGTCTTGCCGATTTTAACGATAAAAACCGTTCCATCGGCAATGGATGAGACAATAGCTGAATCCACAACAGCAAGAACAGGTGGAGTATCAATGAAAATAAAATCAAAACGCCCTCTGACAGCATCGAGCAATTCCTTCATCTTCGGTGTGTCTATGAGTTCAACCGGATTAGGAGGATGAGGCCCGCTGGTAATAACAAACATATTTTCTAATTTTGTCTCTTTGACCACTTGATCAAGATCAATCTTTCCGGTCAAATAACTGCTCAATCCGTTTGTGATACTGAGATCAAACACTTTATGCAGCCTTGGCTTCCGCATGTCAGCATCGATCATCAGGACTTTTTTATTTAACTGGGCAAATGAGACCGCGGTATTCACCAGAGTGGCCGTCTTTCCCTCCTGCGGAAAAGCACTGGTATAACAAATGACTTGAGGAACACTCCCTGCATGGGAAAAAAGGATGGAAGTCCTGAGCGTTCGGTAATTTTCAGATACCGAAAGCTTCGGGTAAATATGATTGATCATTTCAAAATATTCTATCTTCAGAGGCTCCTTCTGTTCCTCTGTCCCGTATGTATAAGATGTATAGGCATTCCCTCTCTTCATCCCGTCTTTTGAGACAAAGGGAATAACCCCCAGAGACGGCAGCTCAACAAGCCTTTCGGCTTCTTCAGGTTCCTTAATGGTGCTGTCAACATAATCGATGAGAAAAGCCATGCCCGCACCCATAAAAAGACCCAATAAAAGCGCGAGCATCAAAGAACGGCTTTTATTGGGATAATAGGGAGCACCGGGCACAAGAGCTGTATCAATGATCTTTATGTTCGAAGACTTCAGCCCTTTTAAACGGGCCGAAACAAGAGTCTCGTTCTGCCTCGCAAGAAGGGAATTCAGCAGATTTCTCTTGTTTTCGATCTCAATCCTTAAACTGTTATAAAGAATGGCATTGTTGTTCATCTGGATCACATCTTTTCTCTGTTCATTCAGAAGTCCCTGCAGCTTGTTCTCTTCTTTTAGAGCTGCTCTGTAATCTGACTCGGCTGCCTTGACTGCTTTTTGTATTTCATCTATGAGTTGATTCCTCATTGAATCAATTTTTGCACTCAAACTGACCATCTCAGGATAACTGGGTTTAAATGTCTTGAGCTTTTCCTGATAAGAATTCAGCATCTGGTTGTATTCGGTCTTGAGGTTCTGTATTACAGGATTATTGATATACTGAGGCAGAGAATCCACCTCCAAACCCCTGAGCTCCAGATATAAAGATTCAGTTTTTATCCTCTCTATCTGAGCCTGGGTCAGAGCTGAGTTCAAATCACCGAATTTCGATACGACCGAACTTTCTCTGTCGTTTAAATAAAGAAGCTCCTTCTCTTCTCCATAACGCTGGATCTCTCTTTCCTTTGCTGATAGTTCTGACCTCAATGACGCTATCTGCTCGTTCAGAAATTCAGACGCCTGCTGTGTGGCTTCATAACGCATTTCTACGGAATAATTGATAAACTCCTCCACCACAGTGTTCACCACATCAGCAGCCAATTGAGGGTGCGGAGAACTGTAGCCGACTGCAACCAGCCGGGTTTCTTCAATGGGGGATACGGAAAGACCCCCTAAAACAGTAAACGCATACACCTCGTTTGGATTCTGTTCAAAGACACTCTCAGAATCCGTCTCTTCTTCGGCAGGTTTTTTCTTGAACAGCCATTTTAATGTGACAAAATCTTTAAAGGTCTGAAAAATATTCTTTCTGTGTTCCTGAACCGCCTGAAGTTCAGGGCGGTCGGAAAGGCTCATCCTTCTCGCTACCCTCTCAGCCATGGAACGGCTGGTCAAAAGCCTCAACTGAGTATTGAAATAGGTGCCTGTAAAATCATATTGATAATAAGGGGAGGAAGGATAGGCTTCATTGATATCAAGCATATTCGAGCTCGGATTTTCAATAATAATGGTCGCGGTCGCTTTGTATAAGGGCACCCGCGTGAACAGATGGATAGCCGTTATGATCAATACGATCAAAACAGCCGATACAATGATCCACTTTCTCTTAAGGGCAATGCGCCATATATCAAAAAGGTCTATCTCTTTTTTGTTTTCTTTATGTGTATTTTCCATTTTTTTTCACCCTGTTAAATGTTCATCATTACAGTCGACTTTTAGGGAGTGCGGTAATGACAAATGTTTTCAGAATATGGTCTCCGGTACAAACACGATATCATTTTCTTTTAACTGGATATCCTCTTTTGTTCCTCTCATCACAGCCTTAACATTCACTTTGATCTCCTCCTCAGCTCCTTCCTCATTTTTCCGTTTAATGACAACTCTTCCCTTGGCCGCGCGATCTGAAAAACCTCCTGCCTGGGCAATAGCTTGTATGAGGGTAGGCAGATTCGACTTTTTGACCTCAATAGCTCCGGGAGAATTTACCTGTCCGAATACATAAATATGAACGACCATATCGATCGGTATATTCACAATATCTCCCGGTTCCAAAGGGATATTCAAGCTGGAATCTCCCTTTAAGATCAAATCATCTATGGATATCCTTAAAGACTTGCTTGTCCCGTCCTCTTTTTCACGGACTACTATGATTTCGCCTCCGGCCTCATTCGTCATGCCACCGGCCTGAGCTATCATATGCAGCAGCGTCTGACGCCCCAGAAGCTCATACCGGCCAGGTTGTGAGACGGCACCCAAAACAGAGACCCGTTTACTCTGATATTCTCTGATGAAAATCGTGACCTGCGGATCCTGAAGATATTTCTCCACAAGAAGCCTGGTTAACTTCTGCTCTAATTGAGATTTTGTGAGGTCCTTCACAGCTATCTCACCCAAAAGGGGAAGTGTGATGTTTCCATCCTCTGATACCCTCACTGTTTTGTTCATCTCATCCAGCCCAAAAACAGCGATTTCCAGGAGATCCTGGGGGCCTATCTTATATTCAAGAGACCGCTCCTCCTGTCCGAGCAGGAGGGAAGCACAAGAAAAGACAAAAATGAGTACAACTGCAGTCAATGATTTTTTCATCCCAAACTCCTTATAAATTGGACCTTTTCTTATATATTAATTCTCTAATTTCATTATATTCTGTATATTGCGTGTATATTATAATATATTAAGGAAATTATTGAAACCGATCTCCCCTGCGTAACCCCATATGAAAATCAAAGCCTTCTATATTTTTATCAGTGTTTTTAAGGATGGAATGGGAGCTTTTTTTGCCAGCTCCAAAATCAAATCGACCTGCCAGTCGAATTTACCTCTATCCCTTATAAGAGGAAACACTCCATTTGACTTGGCCAATTGAAAGAGCTTTTCAACCTCTTTATCACCCAGCCTGCCGCAGGTCTTTCTTGCGTAATATCCGACCAGAAGCTCTCTTTTTATGGCTTTCTTCCAGGCTCTTTCATATTCTGAGAGGTCGGACGACTCAAAGGAATCAGTAGGAAACCGCCGTAAAATCGTCTCTGCCGCGATCCGGGAACAAAGAAGGCCGTAATAAATCCCTCCGCCGGTCGTTGTTTTGACCTGTGCGGCTGCCTCTCCGACAGCTACCACTCGATGGGAAAATGTTTTTGATACAGGCCCCTGCGCTATGACTTTGCTCCGGGCTCGAGCCTTAACCATACCGGGAAATTTGTCAGGATACAAACGGGAAACAAGATTTTTTAAGTATACACCGGCATCTTTTTCCGTAATAAGCCCCAAGCGTACCCTGTTCTCCTTCACAGGAATATTCCAGGCGAAAGCGCCTGGAGCGACCTTTTTTCCTAACATTATAAAAGGAGCTTTGTCTTCGATGCCATCAAGTTCTATTTGAGCTCCGTTTAGAAAATTTTTGGGATATCCCAATCCTATTTTCTTATGAAGACGGTATTCTATGCCCGTGGCTATGACCGCTATTCTGGCCCTGTGTTTTGCCTTTCCCCTCCGCTCTGAAAAAGAGGAGACTTCTATATGATCTTCAGCTGTTTTGATATTCTCTACTCTTGTCCCGGTAAAGATCCTTGCCCCGCAGGACAGAGCTTTATGCGCCAGATTCAGGTCGAATTTTCTTCTGTCCACAACACATGCGAACACCCTTCCGTGGTCATAATGAAGAGAGGTTCCGAAGGGAGAGATCATATCCATACAGGCAAGTTCGGACAAAATAGAATCCTCCTGGAGCCCGAACCGGCCAAAGGCCTCCTTTCCGATGATTCCGGTGCACAGAATATCCTCACCTATTCTGCCCTTCTTTTCAAAAACCTTCACATCCAGACCAGAATCAGCCAACAGCCCTGCAGTGTGCAATCCGCTCGGACCTCCGCCGATCACAATAACATCATTCATTCGAGTATCCATAGTTCTTTATTCCCCTGGGATTATACAAAAAATAAAACAAAATTCAAACTGAATAAGAGCCTTATTTCTCTTCTTCCTCCCATTTTCCCCTGAATGAGATCCAGAAAGACCGAAATATGAGTTTGAGGTCAAGCCAAAAACTCTGCCTTTTTATATAAAAAACATCATACTTGAATTTTTCTTTCCTCGGAGCATCTGCCGGAAGATAGACCTGGGCGAGCCCTGTGAGCCCGGGCCTTACTTTCAACCGTTCCCTGTATCCCGGAATCTCTTTCGTTGCCACTGCTATTTGGCTGTTGTGCTTGTTGTTCAGACTGTCTTCATTTTCTTTTGTATCAGCATCCTTTCGTTGAGAACGCGGCAACCCTGCTCTTCCTCTCTCCACTTCTGCCGGCCTTAAGGCTCTGGGCCCCACAAAACTCATATCCCCTCTGAAAATATTGTAAAGCTGCGGCAGTTCATCCATAGCAGTGGCTCTGAGCAGGCGCCCGATCGAGGTGACTCTGGGATCATCTTTTTCCGCCTGGACTGGAGTGCCGTCCTGTTCAGCCTCCTTGATCATGGAGCGAAATTTATAGGCCTTGAAAACACGGCCTCCCTTCCCTTCTCTTTCCTGCGTGTAAAAAACAGGGCCTCGGTCTCCAAGCCATATCAATGACCCGAAAGTGAGCCACAGAGGAGAAGACAGAAGGATGCCGAAAGCTGAAAGAGCCGCATCAAAAGGCCTCTTTAAGAACAAAAACCGTTTATCCATTATCCATTCACCCTTGTCTTTTTGCTCTTTTGCTATTGCGAGTTTCCGTTTGCTTCTGCTGTCATTGCGAGCGAAGCGACGCAATCCTCTGACGACCGTTTATTATTAAAATTGTCATTGCGAGCGAAGCGAAGCA
>CAZSZS010000108.1:0-12834 GCA_964611275.1 uncultured Eubacteriales bacterium | reverse complement strand
ACTCAGGTCAAAGAGGGAATGAAAGTCTTCACAGAAACAGAAAATGTCATACAAGCAAGAAAAGGTGTTCTTGAATTTCTTTTGGCTGAACATCCCATGGACTGCCCTATATGTGATAAAGCCGGGGAATGCACGCTCCAGGATTATTATGAAGAATACGGATTGTTTGAGAGCGATTTCCAGGAAGAAAAAGAGAGAAAGGATAAAAAAGTCGATATCGGAAAGGGATTGATCCTGGACAGAGAGCGGTGTGTTCTCTGCACACGGTGTGTGCGTTTCTTAAGAGATATCACAAAAACAGAGGAACTGGGTGTTTTTGAACGGGGAATTCATTCTGAAATCGGCATATTTGAAGACCGATACATTGATAACAATTATGCAGGAAATCTGGTGGAGTTGTGCCCTGTGGGGGCTATAACAGACAAAGATTTCAGATTCAAAACAAGGAGCTGGTTTCTTCAAAAAGGAGCTTCCGTTTGTCCTCTCTGTTCCAGAGGATGCCAGATCTTTATTGAGTATCATCCCGGATTTGCCCGTTTTGAAGTTCCCAAAAGAGTCTACAGGATAACGTCCAGAGTCATATCCAGGAACGAAGGACAAAAAGGGCAAGGATACTGGATTTGTGATATCGGGCGCTACGGATATTCTTATATGGATAAGGATAGAGCTGAGAAGTTCATCCTTAAACAGGAAACTCCGCCGGCAGATAGAGAAAAAGCGTTGACCTTTCTCGGGGAAAAGATAAAAAAGTTGGTTTACAAAAACAAACTGCAGAGGATGGGAGTGATCCTCAACACCTGGCTTACGAATGAAGAGCTTTTTCTCATAAAAAAAGTATTCACTCATGATTTGAAATTGGAAAAAGTGTTTTTCACAGAGCCAGCCTCCGGAGAGAAGGATGACCTGCTGCTGACCTCAGACCGCACTCCTAATACAAAAGGAGCCAAAGAGATCGGATTTGAACTAAATAATGGAGAGAAGGAAAAGTTATTTACGGAAACAGAGCTTTTGATCGTTTTTTGGTCGTCTCCGTTCGGGATCGAGACCATGACCGAAAGTTTCCCCGGATTGGACGGCATTGACACAAAAATACTCTTTACTCCCTTTAAGAGCAAATGGCATGATATTTTTGATTTGGTCATCCCGACTGCCATACCGGCTGAAAAAGGAGGTTCTTTTACAAATATCGATGGAAGGGTCCAGCATTTTGGCCCTGTTCTTTCTCCCCCCGGAGAAGCACGGCCGGAATGGGAATGGCTGGTTTCCCTGGGAAAAGAGATCGGTGTTGATTTTAAGTCATATGTGGGGATTAAATCCCCTTATGATGTGTATAAAAAAATGAAGGATAAAATAGAATTTTTCAGGTAATAAAGTGATAGAAGCATTGATAAAATTTCTGTGTGCCATTGTGTGGTTTCTTCTGCTCTCTCTCTATCTGACCTGGGCGGAGAGAAAAGAAAGCGCTGTGATGCAGGATAGAGTGGGGGCCAACAGGGCCAATTTTTTTGGATTCCGCATCCTCGGTCTTTTCCAGCCCCTTGCTGATGCCATAAAGATGATGACAAAGGAAGACTTCACCCCGACTTTTTCAAAAAGATTTCTTCATGATCTGGCTCCTTTTCTGTCTTTCTTTTTTGTAGCTGTGACCATTTCGACCATTCCTTTCGGAAGCCCGTTAAAGATCGGGGGAAATGAAATCAGACTGCAGGTGGTTGACCTGAATGTAGGTATTCTTTTTGTTCTGGCTCTTCTCGCCTTAAGCATATACGGAGTGATCCTTAGTGGCTGGATCTCTAACAACAGATGGACTCTTCTGGGAGGACTGAGAGGTTCGGCACAGCTTATTTCCTATGAAGTAGCCCTGGGATTATCCCTTATCGGGATCATCATGGTTTTTCCTTCTCTTAAATTTTCCGAAATAGTGGGCTTTCAGAGCGAGCTTCTGTTCGGATGGCTTCCAAAATGGGGTGTTTTTCTCCAGCCTCTCGGGGTCATTATCTTTTTATTGGCAGCCATGGCCGAGTCAGAAAGAGTGCCTTTTGACCTTCCTGAAGGGGAATCAGAAATAGTGGGGTTTTTTACCGAGTACGGCGGGTTGAAATACGGACTTTACATGTTCACTGATTTTATGAAGGTGCTTATCATAGCCTGTCTTCTGACAACACTGTTTTTCGGCGGATACCATGTCCCCTGGTTGTATGCGGACGGATTTCATTTTCCGTGGGGAGGGGAATGGCTGCTTCCTCACGGGATAGTGGTGTTGTTTCAGGTTATCATGTTCAACCTGAAGGTTTTCTTTTTCTGCTGGCTTCAGATACTGGTCCGGTGGACTTACCCCCGCTTCAGATATGACCAGCTCATGGATTTTGGATGGAAGTTTTTGATACCCTTAAGTCTTTTTAATATTGCAGCAACAGCTATTTTGATGAGTTTATAAAATGTTTAGATTATTCGGCTATTTCTTTGAGATCATTAGAGGGAGTGTTATCACAGCACGCCATTTTATCGTCAATTTATTTTTTCATACATTGAATCTGTTTGGAATAAAAACAAAGAGGAAAGGTGCTTTCACTCTTCAATACCCCGAACAGAAAAGCGAGATCGCAGAAAGGCACCGCAGCCTTCACCGGCTCATGAAAAGGGATAACGGAAAACCGAGATGTGTGGCCTGCATGCTCTGCCAGACAGTGTGCCCGTCCGAATGCATCTATATTGAAGCGGCCGAAGACCCTGATCCTGAGATACAGAAATATCCTTCCACTTTTTTGATCGATATTTCCCGCTGCTGTTTTTGCGGGTTTTGTGTGGAAGCATGCCCTGAAGACGCCATCCGTATGGATACAGGAGAGGTAGAGTTAGCTCAATACAACAGAGACGACCTTATGCTTGATCTGGATTTTCTTTTAAATGGAAATAAATAAACTTACCGTAGGGGATTTTACTGTTTACGGCCTTAGGGATGGATTCTTCTATTTGGACGGAGGGGCCATGTTCGGGGTGGTCCCGAAGATTTTATGGGAGAAAGTATACAAGCCGGATTCTTTGAACAGAATCAAAATGAGTCTTAATTCCCTGTTGATCGAAACTAAAGAAAAACTCGTTCTCGTGGAAACAGGAATAGGTGAAAACCTAAGGGAAAAGGCTGCCCAGCATTATTCTATAGAAAGAAAACAGGGACTTTTAGGGGAGCTTCAGCAAAAAGGATACTCTGCGGGTGATATCGATTATGTGATAAACACCCATCTACACTTTGATCACTGCGGCGGCAATACTTACAAGAACGAACAGGGAAAATTTGTTCCGGCCTTTCCGAATGCCGAATATGTAGTACAAAAGGGCGAATGGGAAGACGCCCTGGATCCTGGTTCCAGGGACCGGCCAAGTTATGATAAAAACAATTTTCTCCCTCTTAAAGAATACGGGCAGTTGAAACTGGTTGACGGAGACACTGATGTCACAGAAGGAGTCAAAGTGGTGCTTGCGGAAGGGCACACGTCGTCCCATCAGTGTGTGAAAGTGGAATCAAAAGGAAAGGTTCTCTTTTTTATGGGAGACTTGATTCCGTCTTCTTCTCATGTTCATCTGCCGTATGTGATGAGCTATGACCTTTATCCGGTAAAGACACTGAAGAATAAAGAAAAATTTTTACAGCAGGCTGAAAGGGAACACTGGATCATAGCTTTGAATCATGACCCCGAATATTTTTTCGGAACCATATCCAGGACTGAAAAAAAGTATGTCTTCAGTCCTCTTAATAATTCAGCCTAAGGTGGTTTTCCAATGAAAAAAACAAATATTCTGGAAATGCTTTTTTTGGTTTTTCTTTTGGTGTTTTTGTCCCAGAGCTGCAAGGAGAAACCGGCTCCATTCAATGAAGACGCCTTGGATGTTCCCTATGTTCCGACACCCATTCAGGTCGTGGAGGAGATGTTCAGGCTAGCTGAGCTCAAAGAGGGAGATGTTCTCTTAGATCTGGGATGCGGGGACGGCCGGATTCCCATAAACGCTGCGGTCCAATACGGAATCAAGGCATATGGAGTCGATCTGAATCCTGAACGTATCCGGGAGAGCATCCGGAATGCCCACATAGCCGGAGTGGATAATCTCGTAGAGTTTATTGAACAGGACCTATTTGAAACTGATTTGACTGATGCCACGGTTATCACCATGTATCTTCTGCCATCCGTAAACCTTAAACTCCGCCCGAAGATCTTAACCTATTTGAAACCCGGTACCAGGATCGTTTCTCATGACTTTACTATGGATGAATGGATTCCGGATAAAGATTCAATGGTATTTATTGAAGATGAATCCCATTCGGTTTATTACTGGATGGTTCCAGCAAATGTTTCCGGCGAATGGGCATTGAAGATGGATGAGCCTCCTCTGGAAGTCTCTGTAAGGTTTGATCAGGTCTTTCAGTTCCCTCAAGGTAAAGTCATGACCGATGAAGAGGGTTGGAAAGTTTTAGAAGAACGTCTTAAGGGGGATGAGTTCTTTTTTAAGCTAGAATCTCCTCAGCTTATCTGGATTTTCAACGGAAAAGTCAAAGAGGATGTTATGAGGGGAGAAGCGGAAATGGACAATTCAGGTAAAAAAACAGCCTGGGAAGCCGTGCGGAATCCGGAGACCAAAGAGCCGCTGGATATTCTCTCTGAATAAAGAGTCAACCTTTCTCGCTTTTTGAGCGTCTTAATTTATGATGATAGAGAACTATATAAAGACCGCATTCCGGAATCTCAAAAAGCATAAAGGGTATTCCTTTCTGAATATCGCAGGTTTTGCCGTGGGTATGGCCTGCTGTCTTTTAATACTCATTTATGTGCGCCATGAATTAAGTTATGACCAATACCATCAGGATGCGGAAAGAATCTTTCGTATTGTCCAGGATATCCGGACAAAGACAGCCAACCGGATTTTTGCTCCTATTTCCCCAATGGTCGCTCCCACATTAAAAAAAGATTTCCCTCAGGTCGAGAAGGCGGGCCGCATTTGGACAAGAGGAAACATTCTGATCAAAAGGGAAGACAGGAAATTTTATGAGAGCCTCTTTATGTTGGCGGATAATGAGATCTTTGACATATTGACCATTCCTTTCATTCAAGGAAATCCAGAACAGGCACTGACCAGACCTCATACGCTTGTGGTTTCAGAACGCATGGCTGTTAAATATTTTGGGGCGGAAGATCCCATAGGGAAAGCTATTCAGGTCAATGATACTGATTTTGAAGTGACGGGTGTGGTAGAGAATGCTCCGGAAAACACGCATTTAAAATATGATTTGATAGCTTCAATGGAGACACTCGGAGATTGGGATGAGATGTCCAATTGGTTTTCTACCATGTTTTATACATATCTCAAGATCAAACCGAATGTAGAGGTCAAATACTTCTCAAATCAGGTCATCCATCTTGCAGACAGATATGTCGGAGAGACTCTTAAGAAATGGGGAGATGAGTTTCACTATTTGCTTCAGCCTGTCTCAAGCATTCACCTCCAATCTCACCTGCGCTATGAATTGGAGCCCCCCGGAAATCCCCTTTATATCACTATTTTTTCTCTGGTCGGATTATTTATTTTGATCATCGCCTGTCTGAATTTCATGAATCTTTCAACAGCCAGAGCCTCTAACAGAGCTAAGGAAGTAGGGATGCGTAAGGTCATAGGAGCTCAAAAACATAACCTCATAAGTCAGTTTATAGGGGAATCTGTACTGGTAGTGTATTTATCCCTTGCATTGGCTTTATTGATAGCGCGGCTTTCCATTCCTGCACTCAATGATGTTCTCGGTACAGCGCTCAGCTTCAAAGAGCTGATGAGCACACCGGTGATTTTAGCCTTGATAGGAGGAGGCCTTCTTGTGGGACTTGGAGCAGGAGCGTATCCTGCATTTTTGCTGTCTTCGTTCAAACCTACAGCCACACTAAAAGGAATGACAATATCTGTGTCCAAAGGTTTTCCTTTGCGCACCATACTGGTGGTGCTTCAGTTTACCATCACAGTAGTGCTCATTATCGGAGCCATTCTTATGTACAGGCAGTTTGACTTTATGAAAAACAAGTACCTGGGCTTTGAAAAAGAACAGAAACTTATACTGCCTTTAAGAGGGGGTATCTCCATAAAAGAGAATTATGAAACAGTAAAAGATCTGTTTTCCAAACATCCTTCTATTAAAAGCGTATCAGCGTCTTCCAGTGTTCCGGGAAGGGGAGTCTCAAATTTTGCCATCAAATTAGTGGGTGAGGATGACGATAAGAATCAATCCATGTTTCATCTTTATTTCGATCATGACTTTATCCCTGATTATCAAATTGGTATATTGGCCGGACGTGCCTTTTCCAGGGACATGAGCACGGATATAAGGGGTGCTTTTCTCATTAATGAGGCGGCTCTCCGGGCTTTTGGGTGGAGCAGCCCTGAAAAAGCTGTGGGCAAGAGGCTTCAAACCGGGTTTGGAGGTCGTGTCAATCCCATTATCGGTGTGACCAAAGATTTCCATTACCGTGGGCTTCAGAGCGAAGTGGAACCTCTGGTCATGGAATACATGCCGGATCTGTTCCGATATCTCACATTATCTGTTGATACATCCGATTTAAACAGCACTCTTTCTTTTGTAAAGTCTCAGTGGAAAACGCTTTTTCCGGGGAATCCTTTTGAGAGTTTTTTTCTAGATACGGATTTTAATAATCAGTATAAGGCCGAAGAGCAGATGGGCTGTATCTTCGGGATTTTTACTGTACTGGGATTACTTATAGCCTGTTTGGGCCTTCTGGGATTGGCTTCATTTTCAGCAGCCAGCCGTACTAAAGAAATAGGGATCCGAAAGGTCCTGGGGTCTTCTGTTTCTGGGATTGTGGTGATGCTGTCCAAACAGTTTGCCAAGTGGGTTGTGATCGCAAATGTGATCGCATGGCCTCTGGCATATTTAGTCATGGACCGGTGGCTTCGAAATTTTGCCTACAGGACTCCTATAAATATTTGGGTGTTCGCAGAGGCTGCCGCTTTATCCTTAATCATAGCTTTTTTTACAGTCAGTTATCAGTCTGTAAAAGCAGCGACAGCTGATCCTGCCGATTCGTTGAGGCATGAATGATGTCTTCAAGTTCTTAAAAGAGTGCCCGAATATTGTGCATTCTAAACTAATATTAAGAAAATCAATAAATTAAAAAATAATCCTGGGGTTTTTTAACATACTTTTTCACAAAAATCGTGGAAAACTAGTATGAATGAAGCCAAAAAAGAAAATCTATCCAAATTTATGTTATTCATAAAAAAGTTGTAACTAATAAACTTATTTTTTTATAATGAATAAAATGCCTTATATAAATAAGTAAAATTCATATAAGTTTTACAAAAAGGGATAGAAATGAAGAAAAAAATTCTTTTTGTTATTTTGATCTCCATAATGATCAACAGTCCTCATTTGTTGTTTTCCCAATTCACACCCGAAGAGATAGCCCAGCGTGGGAAATGGGAAGAATTTCTCAAAACCGCTGAAATCATGAGGTTTGAAGATATAGGAGAAGGAGTGACAAAGCCGTACAGATTGTATTTGAGAAAAGGGGAGGAGGAGAACTCCGGTTGCTGGAAAAATCCTTCAGGAATGGAAAAAGGCTTCCTTGAGGGCTGGCAGTATGAGATCGCTGCATATGAGATGGATAAATTATTGGGATTGAATATGATCCCTCCTACGGTGGAAAGAGAGTTCAGCGGCAAAAATGGCTCCCTTCAGCTGTGGATAACGAGTGAGATGAGTGATTTGGAGAGAATGGAAAAGGGGATCGATGTCCCTGAAGATCATATCTTACCCTGGAACAGGAAAAAGTATTTGGCAAGAGCCTTTGACTGCCTTATTGCCAATGAAGACCGCACCCAGCAGAATATACGCTATACAAAAGATTGGAGGACCATACTCATAGACCATTCCCGCAGCTTCAGGTCTAAGAAAAAATACACACGGGATCTTTTGTACGGCAAAGAAGGGATAAAGGAAAAAAAATTGATCCGTATGCTGCCCGGAGAATTTATTGAAAAGCTCAAATCTCTTCATTTCAAAGTCATTGAAGACGCCGTAGGTCCGTATCTCACAGACAAAGAAATAGAAGCCGTGCTTAAGCGCAGAGATTTGCTCCTCAAAGAAATCAATGCCATGATAAAGGAAATAGGGGAGGATAAGTTCCTTTATTAAAAGATATTAGAGCTTTTTAAGCCCGGGGTCTATCACGGATTTTTCTGCCCTTGATCGAATATATTTCCTGAGCGCTTCGAGCTCGTTCTTAGTGTTTATGGAAGATTGGCTGTTGGAACATTTAATGGAAAAACAATTTTTATTCTGTCTTATCAGGATCTCCACTTTGTTCAACCCGGTCTCATAAAACATTTTTATCCGCTGGTCCATAGGGCTTTGCTTTTTGTTTTGAGAAGGCTCACACTTTTTTATGGTTTCACATAGATCGAGCAGAGCTTTCCAGAAGGTCTCTCCCTGAGCGTAGTGTGAGAGGTCTTCGTTCAATGCCACACACGTGTTTTTGTGAAGAAGGCTCCAGAAAACATATTTGTTCATGCTGACGATAATAACTTTTATAAAGTTTTATTGCAATCATATTTGTTGTATATTAGATGTAAGCAAGGTCTCTTCTGTTTTTATCCTCATAAAGAGAACGAATGCAAAGACGACATTTTATTAAAACGTGTTTCTTAGCAAGCGCTGCCTTGGGAATGTCCTCCAGTTCCTTTTTCTGCAGAGAGGTGAAAAAGCGGCCTAATTTCCTGTTTATACTGGTGGATGACCTGGGCTGGAAAGATTTGGGATGCTTTGGAAGCTCATTTTATGAGACTCCTCATGTGGACCAACTGGCAGCCCGGGGAATGCGGTTCACGGATGCATATGCGGCCTGTCCGGTCTGCAGCCCTACCAGGGTGAGTATTATGACCGGCAAATATCCGGCACGGCTCCAGACAACCGATTATTTTGGAGCGCCCCAGCCTGAGTCTGTATCAGATCACTGGACCAGACACAAACCACTCCTTCCAGCTCCATACAGGGATCATCTGCCTCTTGACGAAGTCACTGTGGCCGAGGCCTTTAAAAAAGGCGGATATGCCACTTTTTTTGCCGGAAAATGGCATATGGGAGGCAAAGGTTATTATCCTGAAGACCAGGGTTTTGATGTCAATAAGGGAGGTTGGGAAAGAGGAGGACCTTACGGAGGAAATAAATATTTTTCTCCTTATGAAAATCCGAAATTACAGGATGGGCCTGAAGGAGAGCATCTTCCGGATCGGCTCGCATCAGAGACTTGCCGTTTTATAGAAAATAAAAAGGATCAAAATTTTCTGGCTTTTCTCTCCTTTTATTCAGTCCATACCCCGCTTATGGCCAGAGAAGACCTGGAAAAAAAATACAGGGAAAAATCAGCCGGAACAGTGCAAAAAGAGTTGACCTGGGGCACAGAGGGTGAGCGGAAAGTCAGGCTGGTTCAAAACCACGCGGTGTACGGAGGCATGGTGGAAGCCATGGACCAGGCTGTGGGGAAAGTCATACAAAAACTCAAAACCCTTGGCCTTTATGAAAATACCGTGATCATTTTCATGTCTGATAACGGAGGCCTTTCCACATCAGAAGGCCATCCCACTTCCAATCTTCCGTTAAGGGCTGGAAAAGGGTGGCTTTATGAAGGAGGGATCAGGGAACCCATGATCATCCGGTGGCCTGGAGTGACATGTCCTGGAAGCCAGTGTTCAGAGCCTGTTATCAGCACTGATTTTTATCCCACCCTTCTGGAAATGGCGGGGCTGCCCATGCTTCCCACACAGCATTTGGACGGAGAGAGTCTGGTGCCTTTTCTTAAAGAAGACAATCACCTGCCGGACAGGTGCCTTTTCTGGCACTATCCTCATTACGGAAACCAGGGTGGGAGCCCGAGTTCTGCTGTGCGCTGCGGGAACTATAAGTTGGTCGAATTTTTTGAGGACCGCCATAGTGAGCTTTATGATTTAAGCGAGGACATAAGCGAACAAAACGACCTATCGCAGAAATTTCCGGAGAAGGCCTCTGAACTCAGAGAAAAACTTCATTCATGGCGGGATCGGGTGAGTGCCTTAATGCCCACACCCAATCCCAACGCTAAATAAAAAATAAAGATATTTATCCTTTCAGTTTTTAAGTTCCCAGGTATTTATTTGCCCCTCCCTTCTTAACCACTTTTTCACAAACTTTTAACAGCCCTGTGACAACTCAGGGATTGATAAGAGCTACATTCAGATTGAGGGAAAAAGATGAGGAGAAATGAGAATGAAAAAAATTTTTCGGTCGGTTTTCGTCATAAGCCTGGCCATTTCTTCGTTAGGGACAGCCCAAGTTATTGATAAAGAATTTGATGCTAAACTACTACAAAGTCTCAGGGAAGGGGACATCTTATCAGACGTCAGGCGCCTGGATGGTTCCAATGTATACAGATCTCAGCTTATAGGATTCATTCCTGCTCCCGTATATGAAGTTTGGGGCGTCATCAGTGATTACAGTCATTATTATGAGTTTATGCCAAGGACTCCGGTTACTTTTCTTGTTGATCCTGAGATTTTCAACGGCGAGGATAATAAAACCATATCGAGTTGGAATAGGTTTGAAGTTGATTTAAGAAAGCATAGAGTCAGTGAATGTGAAGAGAATCCGTTTTATTTCTATAACCGATTCAACCTGCCTTTCCCGCTCAAGGACAGACATTTTGTGCTTAAAGTTGAAAGATTCCCTGAAAAATTCAAATCCCAATGGATCGAGGTATTAGGCAACACACCTGTTAATAGAGGGAACTGGCTGCTGGTGTCTTTTGAAAATGATCCGAAAACAACACTAGCCGTCTACACTCTTTATATAGATCCCGGCTTGTTTCTGCCCCAAAAACTCATCAGGAATGGGATGAAAAATCTTCCCGAAATCATGAGAGCTCTCAGACATCATATACTTGAGAAGGAGAATAGAGAGGGCCAGAGATGATATGGGCGCTTTTAATTTCATTTGTGGTTAAGTCTATCCGGGAAACTATGATTGCGAGAAGAAGAGGTGACGTTCTCACCTTGTCACAAGCCATCCGCTCAAATTTTATAAAGCTCAAAAATCAAATCAAACAGAAATTTTATAAAAACAAAAAACCCAAAAAGATGAGACCATGGGTTAAGATAGTTCATTTTGATAACGAAATATCTAAGTAAATCATTTATCGAGGTATTCTGATATAATAATCGGAAATACTTCATTTATGCCTGATTTTTAAATGGAGATAAGGTAAAAGGGCATTGTGTCCCTGATTTCGAGGAGGAGGGAGTCGTGAATGAAAAAGAATACACCCGCCGGGAATTCATAAAGGTTTCCGGAATGGGAGTATCCTCGTTGACTTTAATGGGGATAATAGGCTGCAGGTCTTTGAAACAGGAGAAAAAACCGAATATCATCATCATTTTTTGTGATGACCTGGGTTATGGTGACCTGGGAGCTTTCGGACACCCCACCATAGTGACCCCGAATTTGGACAAGATGGCGGCTGGAGGGCAAAAGTGGACCAGTTTTTATGCAGCAGCCAGTGTGTGTACTCCCAGCCGGGCAGCGCTTGTGACCGGACGCTTTCCTGTCCGCAGCGGTCTGTGTAGTGATGAACGACGTGTCCTTTTTCCAGATTCCAAAGGCGGGATACCCCAAACAGAAGTCACCATAGCCGAAGCTCTGAAAAACGCAGGCTATGCCACGGCTTGTATCGGAAAGTGGCACCTGGGACATCTGCCGCCCTACCTTCCCACAGAGCACGGCTTTGATTATTACTTTGGCATACCCTACTCCAATGACATGAATTATGTAGGGGGTGAAAACGCGTTCGAGAAAGTGCGCTTCAGTCCCAAAACAGAATACTGGAATGTCCCGTTGATGCGGAATAAGGAAGTGATCGAGCGCCCGGCGGATCAAAACACCATCACAAAGCGGTATACTCAGGAAGCCGTCCAGTTCATAAAACAAAATAAAGATCATCCTTTCTTTCTCTATTTCCCGCACAGCATGGTGCATACACCCCTCTTTGCCTCGGATGAATTTGACGGCAAAAGCCGCCGCGGCCTTTTTGGTGATGTCATGGCAGAGGTGGATTGGAGTGTGGGAGAAATTATCAAAACGCTGGAGGAAGAAAATCTGGCAGACAACACACTTATTGTTTTTTCTTCGGATAACGGGCCGTGGCTCTCTATGCTGCAGGCAGGTGGATCTGCCGGACTGCTTCGGATGGGAAAAGGGACCACCTGGGAAGGGGGCATGCGGGAGCCCACCATTTTCTACTGGCCCGGTCGGATAAAACCAGGTACGGTTATGGATATGGGTGCCACCCTGGACCTGTTTCCCACTGTGTGCGCCCTGAGCGGGGCTCGAGTCCCGCAGGACAGGGTCATGGACGGATATGACCTGTCCCCGGTGCTTTTCAACGGGCAGGCTGGTCCCAGAGATACCATGATCTATTACCGCGGTGAGCAGATCTATGCTGCCCGGAAGGGACCCTATAAAGCCCACTATATCACGCAGGGGGCTTATGGAATGGGCGGAGACTGCATGGAACATGAGATTCCTCTTCTGTTCAACCTGGAGCATGACCCCAGTGAAAAATACAATATAGCGGATCAGCATCCAGATGTGATCCAAGAGATCAATGAGGCAGTTGAACAGCATAAAAAAACAGTCAAGCCTGTTGAGAATCAGCTGATAAAATAGACTTTTTCATAAGTAAATATTTCCAATGAAATCAAAGAAGAAAAGAAAATCCCTGAAGAAGAAGATTCTTATGGGAACGGCTGCCGGAG
>CAZSZS010000107.1:0-71109 GCA_964611275.1 uncultured Eubacteriales bacterium | reverse complement strand
GCACTGCCTGGAGGTTAGGAGCTGAGGTGACCATCCTTTACAGACGAACAAAACTGGAAATGCCTGCCAATGAGGAAGAAATCGATGAGACCTTGAAAGAAGGAATTAAAATTGAATTTTTGACTCTTCCTGTTGAGGCCTTTTCTGAAAACGGGAAGCTGAGTAAGATCAAATGTCAGAAAATGTCCTTGGGAGAATTCGATAAATCAGCCAGAAGAAGGCCTCAACCTATTAAGGGAAGTGAATATGAACTGGAAATCGATACCCTTATTCCTGCCATAGGACAAAAACCTGATTTAGAGTTTCTCCAAGGAAACACAAAGCTCAATATATCCAAGTGGAATACCTTGGAAGTCAATCCAGAAACCATGGAGACCAATGTGCCCGGAATATTTGCCGGAGGAGATGTGGTCACAGGACCTGCAACTGTCTTAGAAGCCATGAGAGCTGGGAAAATTGCCTCTGAATCAATCCATAGATATTTAAGAGGAGAAAACATTTCCAGAGAATACAGTCCTAAAAAACCAAGACTAGATATTCCTCTTGTCCAAGTGACCCCTGAAGAATTATCAGAACTGAAAAGGCCAGAAATACTCACTTTATCTGTTGAAGAAAGAAAATCTAATTTTAAAGAAGTCGAACTTGGCTTTACCAAAGAAATGGCTATGAAGGAAGCCAAAAGATGCTTGCGATGCGATCTGGAAAGTAAAGGAGAATAATAATGAACGAAAATAATAAAATAAGATTGACCATCAATAACAAACCTATTGAAGTGGAAAAAGGAAGCACCATCCTCCAAGCAGCTCAAAAATTAGATATCGATATCCCCACCCTTTGCTATCACCCTCTTCTCGAACCATACGCAGCCTGTCGTGTGTGTATGGTAGAACAAAAAATGAAAGGTGTTTCCAAACTGGTTACTTCATGCAACACCAAAGTTCAAGAGGGAATGATCATCGAAACAGAATCAGAAAGAGCTTTAAATGCACGTAAATTAAACATTGAACTCATTATGGCCAGAGCTCCTATGGCAGAAAATGTTCAAGAAATTGCAAATAAATTAGGGATTGAAAAAACAAGATTCAAAATCGCAGATCCAGAAGAAAACTGTATCCTTTGTGGATTGTGTGTTCGGACATGTGAAGAGGTCGTCGGCATCGAAGCGATCACTTTCGAAGAGAGAGGAATAAACCGTAAAATCTCCACCCCATTTAAAGATCCTTCAGAGGACTGCATCGGGTGCGGTGCCTGTGCATTCTTCTGTCCCACAGGGGCCATTACTTTAGAAGATATATTTGGAAGAAAAGTGGTCCATAAAGAGATGGATCTTGGCCCCAATTCTGCCATTCGAGTCCCAATCAGACAAGCTGTCCCTATGGTTCCTTTTGTGGATGAGGAAGCCTGTATCCATTTTAAAACTGGTGGCTGTCAGCTCTGTGAAAAAGTCTGCGAAAAAGAAGCTGTTAATCATGAAATGGAAGACCAAGAGATAGAAATCGAAGTGGGGAGTATTATCATTGCTTCAGGATTTAAACCTTTTGACCCCAAAAGGATCCCCTCCTTAGGTTATGGTAGGTTTGAAAACGTTATTACGGGTTTAGAATTTGAAAAACTGAACAATGCCTCAGGCCCCACAGATGGAGAAATACTTATGGCCAATGGAGAAAAACCCAAGTCAGTGGGGCTTATCCATTGTGTCGGGTCACGGGATGAAAACTATAATCCTTACTGCTCTCGAGTCTGCTGCATGTATTTGTTAAAATTCGCTCATTTGCTCAAAGAAAAGACTGATGCCACAATCTATGACTTTTACATCGATATCAGGTCTTTTGGGAAGGGTTACGAAGAATTCTACCACCGGCTTCTTGAGGAAGGAGTTAAATTTGTAAGAGGGAATGTCTCAGAAATAACAGATCTGGCTGTAACAGAAAAAGAAGAAGGAAAACTGATCATGCGAGTGGAAGATACACTCATCGGTGTCATGAGAAGAATTCCTGTGGATATGGTGATTCTTGGGACAGGACTGGAGCCTGGATTGAATCAAGGAGATATTGCCAGAATCTTTAACATCACCACAAGTCAGGATGGCTTCTTCCTGGAAAGACACCCTAAACTGGCTCCCGTATCCACAGCTTCTGACGGAGTGTTTTTAGCTGGAACCTCTCAAGGGCCCAAAGATATTCCAGATACAGTGGCTCAAGCAGGAGCTGCGGCTTCGGAGGCTCTTGCCTTAGCCGATAAAGGTAAGTTCACTCTGGAGCCCGTGACAGCTGAAATTGACAAAGAGCTCTGTTCAGGATGCCAAATATGTGTTAATCTGTGTCCTTTTACCGCCATATCCTATAATGAAGAGGAAGGAATTTCAGAAATAAACGATGCTCTGTGTAAAGGGTGCGGAACATGTGTTTCAGCTTGTCCTTCAGGTGCTTCCCAGCAGAGACATTTTAAAGACAAACAGATACTAGCTGAAATCGAAGGCATTTTTTTTGAATAAAGACAACCATAGCAAGAGTGTCTTTCAAAATAATCCCAAATCATCTATAATGCCGGGTCATCTCTAAACAACACAAAGCAGAACCGGCAACTTGAGTCGGTTCTATAAATACAGTATAATTATTTTGATACGAACAATTTAGCATACATTCAATCAATGAAGATTCCTCACTTTTCAATCAGAAAAAAAATAATACTAAGCTTTCTTCTTGTCATATTACTTGGGGGCATCATAACCCTTATTCTTGGCTCAAGACTTATTCGGAATACCCTCATTTCACAGGCTCAAGATAAAGTCAAACACGACCTATCATCAGCATGGATGGTATTCAACGAAAGAGTGAGCGATATAAAAGAATTCGTCAGCTTAACCTCTGAAAGGGAAAGACTTGAAGATAGCTTGAAAAAAAAAGATTATGCTCCCATATCAGAATGCCTAAACCAACTGAGAAAAAAATACAGACTGGATATACTTAATGTGACAGATCCCAAAGGAATTGTCATCATAAGGACACGAAATCCCAGCATAACAGGAGATGACAGATCCCAAGACGAAATAATAGAGAGAGCCTTATCAAAGGAAGTCGCCGCATCCCCTCAGATAATTTCTAGAGAACTCCTATTAAGAGAAGGAAAAGATCTCGCTGAAAAGGCTGTCATAGAGATCAAGCTAACACCCAAGGCAGCAGAGTCAACCAAAAATAAAGAGACAAGCGGGATGATTCTGAAAGCCGCCTCTCCTATTCTGGATGAAGATAACAATCTTCTTGGAGTTTTGTATGGGGGAGTGCTCATAAACAGGAACTATGAAATCGTGGACAGAGTCAAGGAAATAGTCTATAAAGAGGAAAAATATAAAGGGAAGGAAATAGGGACCGCCACAATATTCCAGCATGACCTCCGCATATCAACCAACGTTGAAAACAGTGACGGTTCAAGAGCTCTTGGAACCAGGGTATCCAAAAAAGTCAATGATGCCGTACTAAAGGAAGGCAAATCATGGATTGACAGAGCCTTTGTGGTTAATGACTGGTACATCACAGCCTATGAACCCATAAAAAACTCAAAAAATCATATCATAGGGATCCTGTATGTGGGCATGCTTGAAAAGCCGTACATCGACACAGCCCAAAAAGTGATGATGACGTTCATCCTGATGGCCTCTTTATGCGTGGTCCTGCTGCTTGTGCTTCTCTACTTTTTCACAAACAAAATCACGGATCCTCTGTTCAAAATAGTCGAGGCCACCCGGAAAATCGCAAAAGGAGATCTCTCTCATAAAGTCAACGTGGACTCAACAGACGAAATAGGCTACCTTGCTGAATCATTTAACAAAATGACCGAAGACCTTGATGCGGCAAACAAAAAATTGTTGGAATGGGGAAAAACACTTGAAAAGAAAGTGGAAGAGCGCACCAAAGAACTGAGAGAAATGCAGGCCCATCTTATTCAGTCTGAAAAACTAGCCTCTCTCGGAAAACTGGCCGCAGGAGTGGCCCACGAAATCAACAATCCTCTCGGAGGAATACTCATATACAGCCATCTGATCCTGGAAGACTTGGACAAAGACATACCTTATTACGATAATCTAAGAAAAATAGTCAAAGAAACAACAAGGTGTAAAGAAATCGTGAAAGGACTGCTTGAGTTTGCCCGTCCCAAAGACCCTGAGACAAGCCTGATCAATATAAACGATGTCTTGGAAAAAGCACTCTCTATTATGGAAACCAAAACCCTCTTTCAAAATATCACAATCAAAAAGGAATACTCTTCTTCCCTTCCGAAAATCACAGCTGACAGCGCTCAACTCCAGCAGGTCTTTATCAACATAATCATAAATGCCGCAGAAGCAATGGAAGGAAATGGGTCTCTGACCATAAAAACCGGAATCGATAGGCATAACAATACCCTCTATATTCATTTCCGGGATACCGGGCCCGGGATTCCTGAAGATGTAAAAAGCAGGCTTTTCGAACCTTTTTTTACAACCAAAGAGGTCGGCAAAGGAACAGGTCTGGGTCTTGCCATCAGTTACAGTTTCATAAGAAAGCATAAAGGAACCATAGAGGTCCAAAGCAAAGTAGGTGAAGGTTCCACGTTTATTGTCATACTACCTATAAAAAATGAACCCGAAAAAGACTAAGAAAGTAAGAATATTTATCATTGACGATGAAGAATCCATAAGGGATTCCTGTACCCAGGTTCTTACGAAAGACGGGTACGAGGTCCAGACTTCTTCGGATGGACGAGAGGCTGTAAACATATTAAATAAATCCGGATTCGATGTCATTCTGCTGGATCTCAAACTCCCGGGAATTCCAGGAATCAATATCCTGAAAAAAATAATAAAATCCACACCGGAGGTTCCGGTCATAATCATCACCGGATTTGCTTCCATAGAATCCGCTGTCAATACCATCAAGCAGGGAGCCTTTGACTATCTGGCTAAACCTTTCAGCCCGGAAGAGCTGCGCACAATAGTGAAAAAAGCCCTAAACACAACTGAGGCTAAAGCAGGTTTTGCACAAAGTAAAGACCCTGAACAGAATAAACTGTCTATGGTCGTGGGAAAAAGCACCTCAATGGAAAAGGTCATAGACATTATGAAAAGAGTCAGCCCCACTGAAAGCACGGTCCTCATCACCGGAGAAAGCGGGACCGGGAAAGAACTTCTGGCCTCAGAAATACACAAACACAGCAAAAGAAAACAGGCTCCATTTGTTGTGGTCGACTGCGGAGCACTGGTTGAGACTCTCTTTGAGAGCGAGCTCTTCGGTCATGTCAAAGGTTCTTTTACGGGTGCTCATGTAACCAAGCACGGTCGGTTTGAAGTGGCAGACGGCGGCACCATATTCCTGGATGAAATAAGCAATATCAGCATGAATATACAAGCAAAACTCCTCAGAGTCATTCAGGAACGGGAGGTCACCAGAATCGGAAGTACCAAATCCATTAAAGTCGATATCCGTATACTTGCCGCCACTAATGTAAGCCTTGCCGAACGTGTGAAACAGAATAAATTCAGGGAAGACCTCTTCTACCGCCTGAGTGTGGTCCCCATAAACATACCTCCTTTGAGGGAAAGGAAAGAAGACATTCCCCCGCTCTTCGAACATTTCCTTCATAAATACAATCAAAAATTATCCAAAGACATCAAAGGTTTCACAACTGAAGCGAAAAAGGCCATTATGGACTATGATTGGCCCGGAAACATAAGAGAACTCCAAAACACCATAGAGAGAGCCATGGTGCTGACAAGAAGTAAAAAAGTTGAATTGGATGACCTCATCTATCATGGGATAAGCACTTCCCGCTCCATGATTCTCCCGACAGGAGGAAAATATAAAACATTAGAAGAAATTGAAAAAGAATACATGGAATCTGTCCTCAAATCTCAACATGGGAACAAAAGCAAAACAGCAAAAATTCTTGGAATAGACAGAAAGACTCTTTATTCAAAAATAAAAAAACACAAGATCAGGTGATCAAAACCCCGCATCTACCTATGTCATATCTAAACACCTAGTGTGGAATTTTTCCACACAATTTCGTTTTTTTATTCAAGCGATTTTCCACTTATCGAAACAAAACCGCCTACTTCCTTTTAATTCAATGATTTAGATCTTTATCAAAAAATGGCCATTTTGCCATTCAATAGGCACATAATTTGCATAATGACAAACGGATGAGTGATGCTTACTTTTTTATAAAAAATTCTATGAACATCAAAGGACACCTTAAATGAAAATCGTAAAACTAAAGGAAGACAATTTACCTTCTTTCCTAGAAGAGATTTCCAAGGAAGCAGATCTATGGGCTCCCGTAAAAGTTGCACCGGATAGACATAAATTCGAAGCCATTCAGGATTTGAATAAAATTGATACTGATTGTACAAGAACGATTCTACCGCCCAGAAAGATCCTTCTTCCTCCTTCCATCAATATGTTTCGAGCTTCTGAAAAAGAATACAAGGAAGATTTTTCACACGTTTCCAAAAAAATAATCTTTGGCATCCACCCCTGTGATATTCACGGCATTCTGATAATGGACGACTTTTTCACTCATGAATTCTATGACCCCTATTACATGGAATCCAGAAAAAACACTCTCCTCCTGGGACATTCCTGCTGGCCTGATGAAAACTGCCTGTGCAAATCGACAAGAACCCATATCATCAAAGAAGGATATGACCTCTTTTTTTCCGAACTTAAAGGAAGATACATTGTGTGGATCGGTTCCAGCAAAGGGGATGACCTCATAAGGACAAAGGCAGATCTCTTTGAAGAAGGCATATCTGACAAAGACATAGAGGAATACGCTGAATGGTGCGATCAAAGAGAGAATGCCTTTAAAACAGAAATAAACTTTGACTCCCTGGGTGATCTCTTGGAACTCATGTACAATGATCCCATGTGGGAAGAGTTAGGAAATGCCTGTTTGGCCTGTGGATCCTGTTCAAACGTATGCCCTACCTGCAACTGCTATAATGTGGCAGACAGGCCTGCTCTGGAGAAAGAATATTCGGACATAAAAAGATGTTGGGATGCCTGTACCTTAGAAAGTTATTCTGAGGTAGCAGGAGGAGAAAATTTCAGAAAAAAGCGCGCTGACAGGCTGAAACTATGGTACACACATAAACTTCAGGCTTATATATCAAAGTACGGCAAACCTGGCTGTGTAGGCTGCGGCAGATGTGTGGCTACCTGCCCTGTTGACATAAATGTAAAAACAGTAGGCAAATCCTTGGATGGAGAAAAAGTGGATGCCTTCTGGAAGAGATTAAGCAAAGAGGTGACAAAATGAACAGTGAAAACAAAGCCAACCAAACAGAGAATCCATTTCTCCCTGAACCAGCAAGAATAGTCCGTGCCTATCATCTGACCGAAGACGTCAAATTCTTTCAAGTCCGGATCGCTGATATGGAAAAAGCTCTTTCCTTTAGATACAGAATCGGGCAGTTTGCCATGATCTCCGTTCTCGGAGCCGGAGAGGCTCCTTTTTCAATCTCATCCACTCCTTCCCGGCCGGGACTCCTTGAATTCTGTATCCGCAGGACGGGCATAGTCACCGATGCTATCTTCCGGCTTAAAGAAAACGACATGATTGGAATCAGAGGCCCTTACGGCAACGGATTTCCTGTGGAGCAAATGAAAGGAAAGGACATCTTGATCGTTATGGGCGGTCTCGGAGCAGCCCCCCTTCGCTCAGTTCTGCTCTACTGCCTTGATAATCGGGACCAGTTCGGCAGGGTGATTCTCCTGCACGGAGCCAAAAGACCGGCGGAAATGCTACTCAGAGAAGAATTTCTCTCGCTGAAGGAACGAGAGGACTTAGAATGCTTCCTTTCTGTGGATCAAGACGATACAGGGAAATGGACGGAAAACATCGGGGTAGTGACCACTCTTTTCCCAAAAATAAAGAATATAAATCCATCAACCACTTACAGTCTGGTTTGCGGTCCCCCTGTTATGTATAAATTTGTCCTTAGTGAACTGTTAAAACTCAATATACCAAAGGACCAGATCCTGATGACTCTTGAAAGACGTATGAAATGCGGTGTCGGCAAATGCGGACACTGCGCCATAGACTACATTTACACATGTCTAGACGGCCCTGTTTTCACATACTGGGATGTCACTCATATGAGAGAGCTCATCTAAGGGGGATACAATGAATAATGGAAAATTAAAAATCGGAATTTATGAGTTAACAGGATGTGCCGGAGATGCTTTACTCATTCTTGACTGCGAAAAAGAACTGCTTGATATATTTAAAGCTGTGGACATACAGTCCTTTCTCATGGCTAGCAGTGAGAACATAGATGGAAAGCTTGACATCGCTCTGGTAGAAGGCTCTGTGAGCACAGAAAGAGAGATCGAAGAGCTCAAAGACATAAGAGAAAGAGCTGAAATCGTGATCGCCATAGGACTGTGCGCTACTGTCGGTGGCATACAGGCAAGATTCACCGACCCAAATGAGTGGAAAAAGAAATACAAGGAAGTCTACGGAGATATAGAGATGACCCACACCAAACCTGTCCAGTCCAAGCCCATAGATGCTTATATAAAAGTAGATCATTATCTCCCTGGCTGTCCTATTGGGAAAGAACAGTTTCTCGACCTCTTTACCCGGGCTGTAAAAGGGAGTCTTCCGGAAAGATATCCGCGGCCAGTCTGTGTCACATGCAAATACAATGAGAATGACTGCCTTTTAAATAAAGGAATCCCCTGCTTGGGCCCCCTGACAGCAGATGGGTGCGGCTCCATATGTCCGAATCACAATGTGCCCTGCTTCGGTTGCTGGGGACATGTGGAAGGGGCCAATTTCACCTCTGAATATTATCTTTTACAGGAAAAAGGGTTTGACATTGAATCCATAAAGAAACGAATGGCTAATTATTCAGGCACAAAGCTGATCGATTTTTTGAAACAATTTAAAAAGGAGTCAAAATGAAAAAGATAAGTGTAGACCATCTAGCCAGAGTTGAAGGAAACGGTGGCATATCAGCCACCATTGACGGAAAAGTTGTATCAGACGTTAAATTCAGTATATATGAAGGCCCCCGCCTCATAGAAAAGCTGACCATCGGCCTAACTCCTGAAGAAGATGTCAGTATGTCTCCCCGGATATGTGCCATCTGCACTCTTTCACATAAAAACGCAGTTCTCCGGTCTATGGAAAACGCACTTAATATTAAAATACATCCCAAATCCTATCTCTGCAGAGAACTCATGCATATGGGAGAAATGATCGAAAGCCATTCTCTTCACACATACTACCTTGCTCTCCCTGATTACTTGGGATATCCCAATGCCATAGCCATGGCATCGGACTTCGAACTTGAAGTCAAAATCGCTCTGGAGATGAAGCATTTTGCCAACCATGTCATGAAAGTCCTGAGCGGGCGTTATATTCACGGCGAAAATCCCATCATCGGTGGTTTCGGCGCATTCCCATCCCTAGAGGAACTTGTCTTTATAAAAAACAGAGCAGTCCAATTCATGCCCTTTGTTAAAAAGACCGTCGATCTCTTCTGCACTCTTGATTATCCCGAAGTCCCCGAAAAAGAAACCATCTATGCCTGCTGTGAACCAGGGAATAACAACTATGGATTCTGGGGAGACGAAATAATGCTTTCCACAGGCGAAAAATTCTTTAGAGACGATTACCAAAAACTCACGAACGAGTTTGTTGTTTCTCATTCCTTTTGCAAGCGCAGCCGCTACAAAGGAAAGCCTTACTCTGTAGGAGCCTTAGCCAGAGTCAACAACTTAGGGAAAAGGTTCAAGGGTGAAACAGGGAAAATGTATAAAAAATATTTCAATAAACGCTGGGAAGTCAATCCCTTGTTTCATAATGCCGCCCAGGCTCTGGAAATCAGTTACTGTTTTGAAAGGATCATAGAACTGGTGGATGAAATCCTCAAGTTTGAAGAAACCCCAAAGCCCGTCAAATACACGGCAAAAAACGGAAAAGGAACAGGACTGGTGGAAGCCCCAAGAGGGCTTCTCATCCATCATCATGAAATCAGCGATGGACGCATTTCCTATGTGGACATCGTGACCCCTACGGCCCAGAATGCGGAAGATATCGAGAAGTACTGCCACATCGCTGCCCAAAATCTCCTTGATTCAGGAAAAGAAGATGAGATCAAACAAAGAATGGAAATCGTTGTCAGGGCCTTTGACCCCTGTATCAGCTGCTCCGCCCATTTGGCTAAAGTCACACACGCTCCCTCCGGAAACTGGAAAAACAAACTGGAAGAGATAAGGAAAGACAGAACACCAATCTATATAGGGGCTGGAAAGGAAGACCGCAGTGACGACGGCTGCGGTATTGATATAGCAAAAAAACTATGCGGTCTCGGATTTAAAGATGTATGGCTTGAATCAGAAATAATCAGAAACGACAGCCTGAAAAGCTCCAGCGAAAAGAAACCTCTCGTTTTCTTTGATGCGGTTGATTTTAATGAAAAAGCAGGCAAGATAACCGTTCTTCCTTTGGAATACATCCTCAGCCAATCCAGTGTGAGCCATAAATTCATACCATTTATATCAAGCATTAAAAATCTGTCCATGCAAAAAAATGCGTATGTAGTAGGGATACAGCCGGATTCAGTAGCCCCGGGAAATAAATTAAGTCCCCCAGTACAAAAGGCTGTCCTTGAAATCATAAACCATTTGAAGAATTAAAACCGATGAGAAGAATCGTCCTTAGAGGTGGCCATCATAGGATAGTGTTTCCTCAACAAATAACTTCCCACCTGTTTTTTCCTGTATCAATCTATATCACCTCTGGACGGTTTTCTTTTTCATAAATATTTTATACGAAGGGCTTGTCTCCTGACAAGCCCTTCACTTACAACTGATGAATGTTCTCCTGTCTGGGGCATGTTCATACACTGTGTGGAATATTTCCACTCATATGGTGGATATATGTAGAATGTTTTTTTGTTTTTTTTGAGTTGAAAATGTATTAACTTTTTTGTTTTTAAAGACTTAAAAGATATTTACAAATGCAGAAAAGTAAATTTAGATTTGGCACAATTATTGCAGTTATACTCAATGTACAATGCAAGGATATTATAAATGAAAAATCTTAAGAAAAAAATTCTCATAATTGACCCTGATGAGAAAGACAGAAAATCATTATTATCCTTTCTTCAACAAAAAGAGTATCAAGTAGAAACAGGAAAAGGGCTTACAGATGCCATAAAAAAAATCACATCCAATCATTTTCATTGTGCTATAATGGCGGTCGAACTTCCAGAGATGAAAGGATACGAAGCTGTTTCCATAATAAAAAATATAGACTCGGATACAAAAGTCATAATGACAACCAAAAAAAATACGAAAGAATTAGAGGCGAAAGTAAGAGAACAAGATATCTTTTATTATTTTATAAAATCATTTGGAAAGGAAGAATTAAAACTGGCAATTAAAAATGCTTTCAGTAAATAAAGGAGAAATAAAATGGAAAAAGCAAAAGCAAAAATTTTAATCATCGATGACGATCCCGATTTCAGAGATGCTATCACTCCAATCCTTCATTCCGCATCTTATGATGCCATCACAGCTTCTAATCCCGAAGAAGGAAAGAAAAAAATCCTATCTGAAAAACCTGATCTTATTCTTCTGGATATTATGATGGACAGTCTTTTTGACGGATTCTCATTGTGTCATGCCATAAAAACCTCAAAAGAATTCAAGTCCGCCCAAAACACACCTGTGATTTTTATTTCTGCAGTCAAAGAAGTAACCGGCTCCAGATTCCAATTCAAAGGAGATAAAGAAGGAATGGAAGGACCGGACGACTATATAGATAAACCTGTCAAAGCTGACGACCTGATCGAACGCATAGAGAGGCTTCTGAAAAAATGACCAAAGGGAAGGCAGGCCAGATATTACCTGGCATACTCAATGAAAAAGAAAAAGAACTAAGAAATTCTTTCCTGCTCCAAGTACAAAATATCCCGGGTGGAGAAAGTATAAAAAAATGCATCCAGTGCGGCACATGCACAGCTACATGTCCTGTCAGCTATACCATGGATATAACGCCAAGGGAAATCATTGCCCTTTTCAGAGCGAAAGATATCGATACCATACTCTCGAGCAGAACCATCTGGATCTGTGCTTCCTGCTACTCCTGTACTGTCCGGTGTCCTCAGGGAGTTAAAGTCACAGATATTATTTACACACTGAAAAGGCTGGCTATAGAAAACGAAATTTTTCCAAAAAAATTCCCTGTTTATGCGCTGTCCAATTCTTTTGTCTGGCTTGTAAACCATTTAGGTCTGAGTTATGAACCAGGTCTTTTAGTTGCTTACTATTTAAGAACAAATCCATTTAAACTTTTAGGAATGATCCCTCTGTTTTTAAAATTAGCTAAAAACGGCAGGATAGGGTTTTTCCCCAGAAAAATAAAACACAAAAAAAATTTTTCCAAAATACTTAAGGAAGCAGAGATAGTAGAAAATATTATTCCCATGCAGGAATCATAAGCAATCATATCCCTTTCTCATTCCTCTTCCTTTATGTTTTCGGAGGCAAAAAAATGAATTACTCTTATTATCCGGGATGCAGCCTAGAGGCATCAGCGAAAGGATATGATGAATCTGTGCACTATGTCTTCAATGAGTTAGGACATGAACTCATAGAAATAGATGACTGGAACTGCTGCGGGGCCACGTATTACATGGCCACAAAAGAGACTATATCTCTTGTCATATCTGCCAGAAACCTGGCTATTGCTGAAAAAAAAGGACTGGATATCATAGCACCATGCAGTTCCTGCTATACGATCCTTTATAAGACAAATCATATCCTGAAAAACAACCGCATCCTGAGGGAAAAAGTCAATCAAGCTTTAAGAAAAGTAGGACTCGGGTATAATCTAAGTGTCGAGGTCAGGCATCCTCTTGAAGTCCTGGTTAACGATGTGGGCATCGAGACGATAGCCGCCAAAGCAAAAAAATCCCTGGAAGGCCTAAAGATCGCTCAATACTACGGCTGCCAGATAGTGAGACCTGAAAGGGGACTGGACGATCAAGACAATCCACAGATGATGGACGATCTGTGTGAAGCCCTTGGAGCTAAAAATGTCTACTTCCCAATGAAGACTCAGTGCTGCGGCGGGATGCTCATGACGACCTATCCTGATGTGGGTCTGGGCCTCAATAAAAAACTTCTGGAGTGCGCTAAAGAAAACGGCGCGGATATAATTATCACAACCTGCCCCCTCTGCCAGATCAACTTGGAAGCCTATCAAAACAAAATAAATAAAAAATTTGAAACGGATTTTAAGATCCCCGTACTTTTTTTCACACAGATCGTCGGTCACGCTCTGGGTGGCTCTCCCCGCGAGCTGGGCCTCAACCGTTCACTCATACCTTTTGAACCAGAAAAAATATCAAGAGAGGTACAAAGATGACTGACAACAACATAAAAATAGGGGTTTATATATGTCACTGTGGATCTAACATAGCAGCCACCGTAGATGTGGAAAAATCGCGCGATGCCATAAAAAATGAGCCAAATGTACAAGTTGTCCGTGACTACAAATTCATGTGTTCTGAACCCGGACAGGACCTTATCATGAAGGACATCAAAGAAATGGGGCTGAACCGGATCATCGTCGCTTCCTGCTCCCCTTTAATGCACGAACCCACATTCAGGATGGCCTGTGAAAAAGCAGGTGTGAACCGGTATCTGTTCCAGATGGTCAATATAAGAGAGCAGTGTTCTTGGATTCATAAAGATATTGAAAGCGCCACGAAAAAAGCCACTTCCCTTATAAGAGCGGCCGTAAACAGAGTGGCCCTTCAACAGCCTCTCGAACCGGTAAAGGTTAATGTCAATCCAGACACTTTGATAGTGGGAGCCGGCATTGCCGGAATACAAGCCGCTATAGAGATAGCTGAATCAGGAAATAACGTCTATTTAGTAGAAAAAGAATCCACTATAGGCGGTAAAATGGCTAAATTTGACAAAACATTCCCAACTCTTGACTGCTCCGCTTGTATCCTTACTCCGAAAATGGTATCTGTTGCCCAAAACAAAAATATCAAGCTCCTAAGCTTGAGTGAAGTGGAAGAAGTGGAGGGATCCATAGGAAATTTCACGGTCAAAGTACGGAAGAAAGCCCGTTTCGTCAAAGATGACTGCACATCCTGCGGAGAATGTTCCGAGGCGTGTCCGATCAGCATCCCCAATCCTTTTGAAGAGAACCAGTCTTTACGTTCTGCCATATATAAAACCTTTCCCCAGGCAATCCCCAATACCTATGTCATTGATAAAGACAGCAGGCCTCCGTGCCGCGAAACCTGTCCCATCGACCAGGAAGCCGCAGGCTATGTGACTCTTATCTCAAAGGGGCGCTTTGAGGAAGCAGCCCGTCTCATAAGGCAGCAAAATGCTCTTCCCAGTGTCTGCGGTCGTGTCTGCTACCACCCGTGTGAATCAGAATGCAACCGTAAATTTGTGGACAAGGCGGTTTCCATAAAAAATCTTAAAAGATATGCCATTGATTGGGAATTTGAGAATAAAGGAGAACCTGACCCCCCAGAAATCAAGAAGAAAAGAGAAGAAAAAATTGCTATCATCGGTTCAGGCCCGTCAGGCCTTGTGTGCGGCCATGACCTGGCCTTAAAAGGATACGATGTCACCATCTTTGAAAAGCTCCCTGTTGAAGGCGGTATGCTCACGGTAGGAATTCCGGAATACAGGCTCCCAAAGAAAATCCTTAAGCGAGATATAGAATACATCAAAAAACTGGGTGTGGATATAAAGACAAATAAAGCTCTGGGTAAAGACTTTGACATCAAAGCCCTGAAAAAGATGGGGTACCAGGCTGTGTATATAGCCACAGGTGCCCACAGCAGCAGAAAAATGGATATTCCCGGAGAAGAAGAATACGAAGGAGTTTATCACGGAGTTGATTTTCTCCGCAATATAAGCCTTCAAAAACCTCAACCGGTTGGAAAAAATGTGGCCATCATCGGAGGAGGAAACACAGCTATTGACGCAGCCAGGACCGCCCTGCGCCTTAAAGCCGATGAAGTGACCATACTTTACAGAAGAACACGAAAAGAAATGCCTGCTGAAGAAGCTGAAATCCAGGCTGCCGAGGCAGAAGGGGTCCGTATAAAGTATCTGACTGCTCCTGTCGAAGTTTTAGGGAAATCCGGAAAAGTAACGGGAATGAAATGTATAAAAATGGAACTCGGAGAACCTGACTCAAGCGGAAGGCGGCGTCCCATACCCATAAAAGGCAGCGAGTATGATCTGAAAATTGATACCATCATTATTGCAGTCAGCCAGTCACCTGAAATCAATTACGCTGAAAAAGAAGCCCATCTCAAACTTACGAAATGGAATACCATTGATATCAACCCGGATACCATGGAAACTGAAATAAAAGGAGTTTTCGCAGGAGGAGACGTGGCTCGCGGTCCAGATGCCGTTATAACAGCCATGGGGGACGGAAAACGAGCCGCTGAAGTGATTGATAAATTCATCAAGGGTGAACCCCTAAGTGATTTTAAAACAAGAAAGTGTAACTCCCTTCCTGAACGAGACGAAAACGATCGGCCCCACAGGTATTCCCTTCCTTTCAAGAATCTGCCTAAAAAGGACCGCACCGAAATGAAAGCGCTTGATCCTGAAAAGCGGCGTTACACTTTCGAAGAAGTGGAACTGGGCTATTCCGAAGAAGAAGCAACAAAAGAAGCCTCGAGATGCCTGAACTGCGGACTCTGCGTTGAGTGCCATGTTTGTGAAACCGTTTGTGAAGCCCAGGCCATTGACCATGGTATGGCAGATGAAATAGAAGAGATCAATGTCGGCCAGATTCTTTTGACTACAGGGTATGACACTCTTGATTCAAAAGCTCTCACTCCTTACGGATACGGAGAGTTCGATAATGTGTACACAAGCCTGGAGTTTGAAAGGATCGTGAGCTCCACCGGGCCGACTAAAGGCACTATTGTGACCAAAGAAGGAAAAGAACCCAGGGCCATAGGTATCATACATTGTGTTGGATCCAGAGATATCAACTTTCATCCATACTGCTCCCGTGTATGCTGCATGTACGCCCTTAAATTCGCTCATCTAATAAAAGACAGATCAAATGCGGAAGTCTATCAGTTCTATATTGATATGCGTTCATTCGGAAAAGGATATGAAGAATTCTATTCAAGGATACTCGATGAAGATGTAAACGTTATAAGGGGAAAAGTATCAGAAGTCATTAGAGCCGGGCATTCTGATAACGGGACAGAACCGCTTATCATCAAATGTGAAGATACTCTGATAAAAAAATACAGGGAAATACCGGTAGATATGGTCATTCTCTGCAACGCTATAGAACCGCAGCGTGATGTGGAAAAAACGGCAAGGCTCTTTTCCATAAGCCGAAGCCCTGACGGCTTCTTTCTTGAAAAACATCCCAAGCTTGATCCGACAAGTACGGCGACAGACGGAGTCTATATTGCCGGATGCTGTCAGGGGCCCAAGGATATTCCAGATTCGGTAGCTCAAGCAAGCTCAGCCGCAGCAAGAATATTATCCAATATCTCCAAAGGTCAAATAGAACTCGAACCCATTCAAGCTGAAATCGATCCGGAGCTCTGCGCGGGCTGCAGGCTGTGCAACAATCTATGTCCCTACGGAGCCATAAGCTTTGATGAAGAAAGAAGCGTATCTGTTGTGAACGAAGCCCTCTGCAAAGGATGCGGGACCTGTGTGTCAGCATGTCCGTCCTCAGCCTCTACAGCCAAGCATTTCTCTGACACACAAATCATTGCTGAGATAGAAGGTATTTTTCGGGCCTGATTGTATCTAGAAAAACATTGCTCTGGACAACAGGACTCAATCTCGTATAAACTAATATTAATCCAGATAAGGAAGTGTTCATGCAGAAAAAAAATCATTCTACCGTAGTTATAGACGATGAAGAATCAATGCGTGATTCCTGCCGTATGATACTTGAAAAAGACGGTTTCCTCACCGAAACAGCAGAAGACGGAAAAAAAGGTCTTGAAAAAGTAGAAGAAATGAAACCGGACATTGCGCTGGTTGACTTAAAAATGCCCGGCATCGGCGGCTTGGATGTGATTGAAAAAATAAGAGAAATATCCCCGGATACCGTTCCGATCGTCATTACAGGTTACGCAACAGTCGAGTCAGCCGTAGAGGCCATGAAAAAAGGCGCATATGACTTTCTTCCCAAACCTTTTACCCCCGAACAACTCAGGGTCATCATAAAAAGAGGCCTGGAAAAAATAAAGCTGTCCAGGGAAGCTGAATCGCTCAGGAAAGAAAAAAAGCGCATAGAAGAAAACTTCATCACAATGGTATCCCATCAGCTCAGAAGCCCCCTGGTTGCCATTGCCCAGTACTTTGAGGTCATGCTCTCAGGTTCTGTGGGAGAGATGTCAAAAGAGCATAAAGACATGTTATCCAAAGCCAGAAACAGAGTCGAAAGCCTGCTGGAACTTATCAATGACTGGCTTGATGCGGCCCGGATCGATAAGGGGCAGCTTGTGGAAAAATTCAAACAGGTCTCCCTTTTCGCTCTTTTAAAAAAACAGATCGAATTTCTGCAGCCTGTTGCAGAAAAGAATAAAATAAATCTTGAGATCGAACCTCCCACAGGAAAGAGCACGGTCAGGGGAGACGAGGAAACTCTGGAACAGGCGTTCGCAAACCTGATGAACAATGCGGTCAAATACAACAAACCAAACGGTTCGGTAAAAATATCGTTCAGGGAAAAGGATGGGTATATCATCACTGACATCAAAGACACCGGTGTGGGAATAGAAGAAAAACATATTCCCCAGCTCTTCAATCAGTTTTTTCGGGTCAACCGGAACGTAAGCAAGCAAGGGAAAGGCTCAGGATTGGGACTTTCCATATCAAAAAAAATAATAGATGCTCATTCGGGCACTATTGATGTCTCGAGCACTCCGGGAAAAGGAAGCACGTTTTCTGTGTCTCTCCCCAAACACAAGGAGACAAAAGGCTGAATCCATTCAGTTGCCATTTTTGAAAAAGGCCTGAAAGCCCCTAAAAGTATAAAAATAATAGCCATAGAAGCAAAAAACATGTACAATCTCGGAGAAAAATTGACCGAGGAAATGAAAAAGAAGATACCAGTGGTTATAAAAAAATTAAAATCCTTATTGAAAGATATTTCAAAATGAAAAAACAAGAAGTCATGGTTTTGGAAGACCTGCTTGGTTCAAACAAGAAAATAGCCGGAGATATCAGGAGAAAATTATCTGAAAAGGGAATTCTTGCCATCAATCTCCTCAGCTCTCCCGGAGCAGGCAAAACATCCCTGCTTGAAAATCTCTCAGAAGTCCTCACCCCCGGTTATAAAATGGCAGTGATAGAAGGGGACATTGAAACCGAAAGGGATGCAGAGAGAATAAGAGCAAAAGGGATTCAAGCATGGCAGATATCTACCGGAGGCGCCTGTCATCTGGATGCAAAAATGGTCGGTAAAGTATTCTCAGAAATCCCTGCTGACCTGGATCTTCTGTTTATAGAAAATGTCGGTAACCTGGTATGCCCTGCCAGCTTTGATCTGGGGGAAAGCCTTCGGTGTGTGCTTCTTTCTGTCCCGGAAGGAGACGATAAACCCAAAAAGTACCCCAAAGCGTTTTTTACTTCAGACGCCCTTATCATCAGCAAAACCGACCTTTTAGATAAAATGCCCTTTAACGTAGACCGGGCCGTTCAGGAAAGCCTGGATGTCAATCCGAAATTGGAAGTATTCAAGATCAGTTCTGTTGAGGGAACCGGTATCAAAGAGTTCGTAGATTATCTCGTAAAAAACCTAAAAAAACTGCGCCGGGCAAATGCATGAACTTTCTCTAATCGCCAATCTGTTTGAAATCATGGAGCAGAAGGCAAAGGAAAAAAATTCCAAAAAAATCACCTATGTCAAGCTTCGAGTCGGAGTGCTTTCCGGAGCTGTCCCGGAACTGCTGGAGACAGCCTTTGGTATCTACAAAAAAGAAACCCTGGCTTCAGAGGCTGAGCTGGAAATCGAAAAAGTCCCTCTTAAACTGAAATGCAAGGACTGCGGCGCATTGACCATTAAAGACGACCTGGTCCTTAACTGCAGCTCATGTGGTTCCATTAACCTGGAGACACTTGACGGAACTGATTTATATCTGGAAAAAATGGAACTTGAAATCGAATAGATCAGGGACCCTCTTATCCATCACGTAAGGACTCATCCTGGTTCCCGTGGATATGGAGTCCGACTATTTTGATCACATTCTCTTTGGCATCTGATTCAAACCTGAACTTATGTGATTTTTAAGAAAAATATATAAAAATATTTTTGTTTTTTCCCTATATCTGTATTTTTTTTTAAAAATATGATAGAATATGTCAAATCAGTAAAGGTTTGTTCTTAGGAGCAAGCCGGTTTCGTTCTGCAGGAGAGTACCATTTTTTTAAGTGGCATCCCCCAGTTTGAAACCTTGAGTATCTTAGGAAAGGAGAATGCCACAATGGCTAATGGAACTGTAAAGTGGTTCAATAGCAGCAAAGGTTACGGCTTCATTGAGCAGGAAGACGGGCCGGATGTGTTTGTCCATCATTCAGCGATCAACGCATCTGGTTTCAAATCTCTCAAAGAAGGCGATAAAGTTACCTTTGAGATCGAGCAGGGTCCCAAAGGACCTGCGGCAAAAAATGTGACTGTCGTTTAACTCGATTACGCTATACGCAAGACAAAAAATGGCACTCTCCTTAAATGGGGGAGTGCCTTTTTATTTTTCCTTAAAACAATATGGGGCAGCAAATAAAAAAATAGAACCATCCCCGTTTTTTGTTTAAAATAGAAACAAGATGCGGTTTATTGCTGACCTCCATATCCATTCCCACTTCTCACGGGCGACCAGCAAGAAACTTGCCCCTGAATTTATCCATTATTGGGCAGGGGTGAAAGGTATCTCCGTGGTAGGTACCGGAGACTTTTCTCATCCCGGATGGCTGAAAGAGCTCAAGGAAAAACTGGCCCCTTCAGAAGAAGGCCTGTTTAAGCTCAAAAAAGAGTATCAAAAAGAGCTGAATATCCCCGAAGCCGTTGACCTCTGTCCGGAAATCAGATTCTTGCTCTCAGCGGAAATAAGCAGCATATATAAAAAAAACGGCAGAGTCAGAAAGGTACATAACGTTATTCTGGCCCCTGATTTCCAGACCGCTGAGAAAATACAAAATTCCCTGCTGCGGATCGGCGGAAACATCACATCCGACGGAAGACCCATTTTAGGCCTTGACTCCAGAGATCTCCTGGATATGACTCTGGAAGCTTCGGATAGAACGTATTTTATTCCAGCCCATATATGGACTCCCTGGTTTTCTGTGCTCGGGTCAAAATCAGGCTTTGATTCCATTGAGGAGTGTTTTGAAGACCTGACACCGCATATATCCGCTGTTGAAACCGGTCTTTCCACGGACGCTCCCATGCACTGGATGTGCTCATTTTTGGATAAATACACACTGGTTTCAAATTCAGATGCTCATTCCCCCGAAAAACTGGGCCGCAATGCCAACATCCTTGACACGAACTTGTCTTACACAGATATCATCAAAGCCATGAAATCAGGAGACCCTCAAAAATTTCTAGGCACCATTGACCTCTTCCCCCAGGAAGGAAAATATCACTACGACGGCCATAGAAAATGCGGTATACGATGGAACCCTGTTCAGACGTTACAGAACAAGGGGGTATGCCCCGAATGCGGGAAAAAAGTCACCGTGGGTGTCATGAACAGGGTGGTCGAACTTTCTGACAGGGAAGACCTTGACGAGCGCCCGAATAAACGGCCCTTCTATTCCATCATTCCCCTGAAAGAAATCCTCTCTGAGATCATACGGGTCGGAACCGCTTCCAAAAAAGTCGATTCCGCATACTTTTCTCTGATCAATAGAAACGGGCCTGAATTAAGTATTCTCCTTGATTTGCCGATAGAAGAACTTAAAAAGGAAGGATACGAAATACTAGCCGAGGCCATAAAAAGGATGCGCTCCAGACAGGTTCTGATTCAGGAAGGCTTTGACGGCGAGTACGGCAAAATAAAGGTATTCAATAAGGAGGAACTCCAATCACCGGAGAGCCAGGTCTTTCTGTTTGATAAAAAACCAGAGGCTCCCTCAGCCATACCCAAAAGAAAAATCATTAATTTTGACCTCAATGAGTACAGAATGCTTCAGGCAAAAATGCCCCTGGCTCCGTCTCAAAGAAAGCTGGAGATCGCGGAAGACAGATCTGAAAAATACGGAAAATTGGCTGCCCTGGAAAAGCTTAACAGAGAGCAAAAACAGGCTGTCCTGCATGATAAAGGCCCGGCTGCGGTCATTGCAGGGCCCGGAACAGGAAAAACCCATACTCTGTGCTGCAGAATAGCGTATCTTATCCAGGAAAAAGGAGTCCCCCTTGAAAAAATCCTTGCCGTTACGTTTACGAACAAGGCTGCCCAGGAAATGCAAAAGAGATTGAAGGAGTGGCTCCCCAACGAAACAGACCTGTCCGGACTCAGCATATCCACCTTTCATGCATTTGGCTATGGGATCCTCAAAAAACACCCTGAATACCTGGGCAGAAGTAAAAAGTTTTCAATCCTTGACGATGAAGAAAGAAACATCCTGATCCGAGATTTATTCGGTCTCAAACGTAAAGACGCCACAGCCACTGCCAAATCCATAAAAAATATCAAACAGAACCTCAAATTACCGGGGGAAATAAAAGATGCCAACCTCTTTTCTCTATTTGAATCATATGAAGACACGCTAAAAAAATCAGACCTCTTCGACCTGGATGACTGCCTGTATAAACCCCTGATTCTTTTTTCACAGGTCCCGTCTGTATGGAACGATTATAAAAACAGATATGCCCATTTACTGGTGGACGAGTTCCAGGATGTCAATCTTGCCCAGTACCGGATGATAAAAAGACTGATGCCGGGACAGGATGCCTCCCTGTATACCATTGGAGACCCTGACCAGGCCATATATGGGTTCAGGGGCGCTGATGTTCGTTTTATGAGCGACTTCCTCAAAGATCATCCCGGGGCTTCCCTATATAAACTCAAGAAAAGCTACAGGTGCTCTGACTTAATCCTTAAAGCTTCGGGAAAAATGATAAATAAAGCGGCATCTGAGGAAGATCTGCTCAAAGGACTGCACAGGGGAGTGAAGATCAATCTGGCTGAAAACACCACAGATAAGAGTGAAGCTGAATTCGTCGCCAGAACAATCGAAGACACCATAGGCGGATTGAGATTTTTCTCCATGGACTCCGATATCAGTGAAGGCGAGGAAAAAGAAGACATAAACAGCCTTTCTGATTTTGCTGTGCTGTGCCGGATCAAAGAACAAATGAAGGCTATTGAAAAAGCCCTAAACGACCACAGCATTCCTTTCCAAAAGATCGGAGAAATCCCTTTTTTCAGGGAGGAGCCTATAAGATCTGCGATCGATATATTGAGACTCAGCCTTAATAAAGAGAGCGTTTTTCTCAAACAGAGTTTGACAAAAAGAAAAGTCATAAAGACCGAGGATGTCTCCAGCCTTTATGAAATAACAAAAAACATGCCCACAACCAAGAGCCTTAATGCCATTATAGACCGTTTTTTCATCCGGCAGAAAGAAGAATCAGAGGACTCCTTTAAAAGGCTTATTGATATGGTGAATAAATTCGACGAAAACACAGAAGAATTTATGAAACACATATTCCTGGGCTCAGGTGCTGATACCTATGACTCTTCCCTGGAATGCGTTACTCTGATGACACTTCACGCAGCCAAAGGCCTCGAGTTCCCGTGTGTTTTTATTACAGGCTGTGAAGAAGGCATCCTCCCATACTCCCTGTTCCCCGGTCACACATCTGACTTGGAGGAGGAAAGACGGCTTCTCTATGTGGGCATGACCAGAGCTGAAAAATATCTGTACCTGACCTACGCCAAAAAAAGATTTATCCAGGGTAAACATAGAGAACCGAGGAGAAGCCGCTTTCTTGATGCCATTGAGGAAAAACTCATAAAAAAGGCCTCTCCCAGAACTTTTCAAAAAAAAGCTTCCCAAATGAAACTTTTCTCATGAAACAGGTAAAAATTCGATCACGGTTTGACAAGCGTTCATTTCAGTGTTAAAAAACTTTAAAATGAAAAAAGATTCGCCTTGTTTTTGGACCAGAACAGAATGCCCTGTATGTTTCAGCTCAAACATAAAAACAATCAGACGGGGAAACATATCCTATAAAGAGTTCAATCATAACCAAATAAAAATCACGGACAAAGACTACGGGAAAATATGGGATTTAAACCAGTGCGCTGACTGCACGCATGTTTTTGCTAACCCCTGTCCAACCGCCGATTACATCCGGCGTCTTTACGCACAAATCAAAGATCCGTCCTATGAGGAAGAGTCGGGAGGCAGGGAAAAAAATTTTCTTCCCATTTTATGGAACATCAACGGGATCCATCCAAAGAGGGGTAACATCCTAGATGTGGGTGCAGCTACCGGGATTTTTTTAAACTCAGCCCGCAAGTACGGATGGATACCTGACGGTATAGAAGCCAGTACCTGGGCGGTTGATACCGCTTTAAGAAAATACAACCTTAAAATAAACAAAGGAGCCTTTGAATCAACCCCTATAAAAGAGAACCTCTATCAAGCCGTCACCATGATTGACTTTATTGAGCACATTCCTAATCCCTATCAAGCTGTACTCAAGGCTCACAAAATCTTAACACAAAATGGAGTATTGTGTCTGGTAACGCCTAATCTCCACAGTCTGGCTGCAAAAATTTCGGGCGGAAAATGGTGGCACTTCAGGCCGGCCCATATTCATTACTTTTCCAATGCAAGCCTCCACAGACTTCTGGAAAGAGCCGGTTTTAAGGTCATAAAAACAAGAAACTATACCTGGACGTTTTCCGCGCATTATCTTATATCACGACTTACCTTTCTGGATTTTCTGCTCAAAAGCCATTTTCTTTCTTCTTTTTTTAGGAAAATTCCGATAAAATTGGCTCTCGGTGATTCAATAGAGATTTACGCTCAAAAAAAATAACATGAATCCTTATGTAAAAGCCGTACGTCCTGAGAGATGGCCGAGAAGTTTAGCCATTTTCGTGGGCACAGCCTCCTTCTTTTTTCTCTACAGAGAGCAGATGGGTTCCCTTGCTCTGGGTGCGGCTTTATTGAAAAGCCTGCTTGTATTCCTCCTCACCTGGACCATATCTACAGCCAACTATATCATTAATGAAATAGCTGATGCGCCTTTTGACATCCACCATCCCACCAAAAAAAACCGTCCGCTGATTAAAGGCGAAATAAAAAAATTCCCATTTTTTCTCCTCGGCCTGATTCTGTCAGTGAGCAGTCTGACAGCAGCCTATTTGCTTTTCAATAAGGCCTTTTTTCTATCTCTCCTTTCGCTGCTGGCCGCAGGATTCATCTACAATATTAAGCCTATTCGAACAAAAGACATCCCTTTTCTTGACTCCGTTTCTGAATCCGCTAACAATCCCATCCGCTTTCTCATCGGATGGTTTGCATTTGCCCAGGCTGACATCCTCCCTCCTCTGTCATTATTGATATGCTGGTGGGCGTTCGGCAATTTTCTTATGGTGGCAAAAAGGCTTTCTGAATTCAGGTTTCTCAAAGAAAACGCCGGGAACTACAGAGCTTCTCTTAAAAAGTACTCCAAAAAATACCTGATCTCAGGGATGGGAATAAGTGTCCTGTTTTTCTTTGTCACATACTTTTATTTTGCCGTGTCTTTCAAACTCCAATCCTTTCTCTATCTGTCGCCCCTGCTGCTGGTCTATTTCATGATCTTCTTCAAACACACCCTGCAAAAAAGTGAAGTGATGGAAGAGCCGGAAAGACTTCTTAAAAATCCCTTATTCGCCGGCTACACTCTGTTAATAGTCATCACCTTTTTCATATCCTTTCTTTTCGATAAACTCGGCCAATAACCCGGGGCGGCCATAAAAAACACTTAAAAAAAACCTATCAGCTTGTTTTTATACCACAGCTTATGATAAATTACCTGTATCCTTTGAAAAGGGACGTATTATGCAAACAGCTGAAGTCGTTTTAAAGCTTCTCCTCGCCACGGCTCTAGGAGGTCTTATCGGACTGGAAAGAGAATCCAGCAAAAAACCAGCGGGCTTTAGAACCAATATCCTCATATGCTTGGGAGCGACCATGATGATGATCTTATCAGGGCTCCTTCTCAAGGACAAAAACGAATCCATGGTGGATTTAACAAGGATTGCAGCAGGGGTCATAACCGGGATAGGATTTATGGGAGCCGGGACTATCATTCAGTCCAGAGGAATGATCATCGGTCTTACGACGGCGGCAGGGCTTTGGGCTGTGGCGGTGCTCGGGCTCGTCATTGGTTCGGGCTATTATTTGTATGCTGTTATCTTTACGGCAGTCATCATCCTGACTCTTTTCCTTCTAGGGAAGGTCGAATCAGGACATCTTAAAAAGGGAATGTACCGCTACAAGGTAACATCAGAGTCTTCGAAAAAAATCCTGTTAGACATAAAAAAAATCGCTCTCCATGAAGGCATTAAATTCAAGGAAATCTCCCATAAAAAAGAAGGGCCTTTGAGCACCATATCCTTTGCCTTTGAAGCTTCTGATGAAAAAGAACAGAGTTTTTATAAAAGCCTTACAGATATAAAAGAAATCACTGAACTTAAAATTGACTGAAAAAAAACTTCTTCTCGCCACTGCTAATCAAGGAAAAGTAAAAGAGATCAAGCATTCTCTGTCCCATCTTTCTTTGGAAGTCCTCTCCATAAAAGACATAAGCTCTGCCTATATATTCATAGAAACAGGAAAAACATTTATGGAGAATGCAGAAGGAAAAACCCTATTTTACAGCCGAATATGGCCGGGACTGACACTGGGAGAGGACTCCGGACTTGAGATCGAATACCTTTCCGGTGCCCCCGGGGTGTTATCAGCAAGATTTTCAGGAGAACTGGCCACAGACGAGAAAAACATAGAGAAAGTCCTTCAACTGTTAAAAGGAGTCCCGAGAGAAAAGAGAAAAGCCAGATTTGTATCCTGTATGGCTTTAGCCATAAAGGACAAGATAGTATACAGAATCAAAGAACATGTCTCCGGATATATACTCACACAAAAACAAGGAGAAAACGGATTCGGTTATGATCCCATCTTCTTTTATCCTCCTCTTAACAAAACATTTGCCCAGCTTTCTGCCGAAGAGAAGAACTCGGTCAGCCACAGAGGCAAGGCTTTGAAAAAATTAAAGACCTTCCTTAACCTGGACCATTCATAAAAAAATGGCGATGTTCATTTAAAATACTCTTCCTTGATGCCAACGTCTGTCAACACACAGCACCGGTAAAAGTGAACTTTGGCTTACACTCTAAAACAAAATCCATTTTTAACTCGTTGATATCAAATTAGTTGCAAAATTTTCCATTCTGGCCTGAATATTGCAATTATTCGAAAGCAAAAGGAGGTTTAAATGAAAAATCTAATCACAAAAAGTTTGGCTGCAGGATTGGCCGTTATCTTCGCGCTCACAACTGCAGTGTCCGTACAAGGGGGTTTGGGTTCTACAACGGGAGCTGAAAAAATCAACATCAATACAGCATCTCTGTCTGAACTCCAAGAACTTCCCCGTATAGGAGAAGTAGTGGCCAAAAGGATCGTCGACTTCAGAGAGGAAAACGGAAAGTTCAAGAGAATCGAAGAAATAATGAAAGTGAAGGGAATCGGAGAAAAGACATTCATGAATATCAAGGACCTCATCACAGTCGGATCAGTGAAGTAACGGAAGAGAGGGAAAACCCCTCTCTTCTGTCGGATTCTATGACCGCGGATGACTTTTTTTATAGACCTCAAGCAGTCTTTTTAAGTCGAGATGGGTGTATTTCTGAGTCGTAGCCAGACTTTCATGGCCCAAAAGCTCCTGGATGACACGCAGGTCTGCCCCCCGGCTCAGTAAATGAGAGGCAAATGAATGGCGTAAAGAATGAGGGCTGAGCTTTCTCTTTATGGCAGACTTCCTAAAATATCCATCCACTATCCTTTGCACTGACCTGGCACTTAGCCTCTCTCCCCTGTAGTTTAAAAATAAAGCCGTTTCATCGATCTTCCCTTTATGTATCAAAAATCTTTTTATTAGGTATTGGTTGAGTTTTTTCTCAGCTTGACTTCCAAAAGGGACGATACGTTCTTTTTTCCCTTTTCCGCGGACCCGGATAAGCCTATCTTCAAAATTTATATCAGATACATCTATCCCCACCAATTCACTGACCCTAAAACCTGTAGCATACAGCAGTTCGAGAAGAGCCCTGTCCCTCATCTCAAGCGGCTTGGCAGACACCGGAATATCCAGAAACACAGCCATCTCTTCTTCTGATAAAAACGAAGGAACGCTTTTTTCCTGCTTGGGAGTACTGACCACCTTGGCTGGATTTTCATTGATCCAACGCCTGTGAACACAGTACTGATAAAACGAACGTATGGCAGCCAATTTTCTTGCCGCGCTTGATTTCTTGATATTGTTATTATAAAGAAAGGCAAGAAAGCTTCTAATCAAAATATTATCAGCCTGATCGTAGTTTTTTTTCTTTGATTCAATAAAAGAAATATACTGCTCCAGATCACGGCGGTAAGCGGATAAAGTGTGGGGTGATGAATTTTTTTCTAATTCAAGATAATCTAAAAATTCCTTCAACTCCTTAATCAACTGGCCTCAACCTCTTTCTTCCCTTTTTTTCCCATATCTTTTCTTTATCGATAAATTCCTTATAACTACAGTCTTTTTTACCGCAGTATAAATAAGACTTCCCTTTAATCATATTTTTCCTGAATACCAAAACCCTTCCGCATTCGGGACATGGCTGTGAGACCGGTTCGTCCCATGAAGCGAACTTACATTTTGGGAAATTGCTGCACCCAAAAAAGACCTTTCCTTTTCTCGTCTTTTTCATCACAATCGTGCCGCTGCATTCAGGACATCCTATCCCGGTATCCTTTTTTTCCTTTTTGATATATTTGCATTTCGGATAATTCGAACAAGCGACGAAAGACCCGTAACGCCCCTGACGAAGGACAAGTTGGGAACCGCATTGGGGACATTTCTCGTCTACCGGCTTTACTTCTTTGGTATTTAGGCTTTTTTTATAACGGCATTCGGGAAAACCTGAGCAGGCTTTGAACTTTCCATATTTTCCGGATTTTATGACCAGCGGCCGGCCGCATTCAGGACATTTCTCTTCGGAAGGAATGCCTTTGGACTTCACTCCCTCTTTTTTTTCTGCTTTTTCTAAATCCTCATCAAGAAGTTCATTATAAGATCTTATATATTCCCTCCAATTTTTTTCTCCCTCACTTATCAGGTCAAGAGCCTCTTCAAGCTGGGCTGTAAACTCAAACTTCATTAGATCGGGAAAGTTCTCGATGAGATAATCATTGACAAATATGCCCACCTCGGTAGGGATAAACCTTCCTTTGCTCTTTGAAACATATTCTCTTCCTTGAATCGTGGATATAATAGGTGCATAAGTGCTGGGACGCCCGATACCTCTGGATTCCAGTTCTTTAACAAGCGTTCCTTCGGAATAACGGGGGGGAGGCTGGGTAAATTTCTGTTCGCTGTCTAGTTTTTCCAGTTTAAGGTGTTCGCCTTTCTCTGCAGGGGGGAGCCTTTCATCCTTGCTCTTCATATCTGGATAGACAGCAAGGAATCCTTTGAACTTCATGACCTCTCCCTTAGCCCGAAAATGATAATCCCCGGCCTTTATTTCAAAGACCGTTTCTTCAATTTTGGCAGGGCTCATTTGAGATGCGATAAAACGTTTCCATATCATGGAATAAATTCTGAGCTCATCTCTGTTTAAATACGGCTCCACAGTTTCAGGAGGAAGATCAAAAGAAGTAGGCCGTATGGCCTCGTGAGCATCCTGAGCTTTTTTCTTGTTTTTGAACCTCCTTGGAGTATTTGAAAGATAAGGATTATCACCATTTTCTGTACGCGAGAAGGAATCCCCACTAAACTTTTTCTTTATATAGGCCCGTCCTTTTCTCAAAGCCTCTTCTGAAATCCGGACAGAATCTGTTCTCATATAGGTGATAAGACCCACTAATCCTCTTCCCCCTATTTCCTTTCCCTCGTAAAGCTTTTGAGCGATCATCATGGTCTTCTTTACAGGAAACCTATTGATGCGGTAACTATCTTGTTGGAGCGTGCTTGTTATATAAGGGGGATAGGGATTTTTTTTCTTTAATTTTACCTTTAAATCCTCAAGCACAAACCGGGCTTTTTCCAGATCGGATAATATCTTTTTTGCTGTCTTGCCATCCTTGACCTCGGCTTTTTTCCCTTTGATCTTTACAAGACCAGCTTTAAATACAGGAAGAGATGAAGCTCTGAGCTGAGCTGTGATGTCCCAGAATTCCTTCGGAATAAAATCATTAATTTCTTTCTCCCGTTCGCAAATCAAACGAAGGGCGATTGACTGGACTCTTCCCGCACTCAAGCCTTTGCCGATCTTCTTCCACAGGAGCGGGCTTATCCTGTATCCCACGAGTCTATCCAGTATCCTCCTTGCCTGTTGGGCCTCAATTTTATCTTCATCCAATGAAAGAAATCTTTTAAAGGCTCCTTCCACTGCCTTCTTTGTTATTTCATGAAAAAGAACCCGGTGGATCTCTTTATTGTATTTCTTTAAGACCTCTGATAAATGCCAGCAGATGGCCTCGCCCTCCCTGTCCGGATCCGCAGCTAATATGACAGAATCACTTTTTTCAGCTTCTTTCTGAAGCTGCGATACCATCTTCTTCCTTGCCGGTATTATTCTGTACTCAGGCTCGAAATCATTGTCAATATCCACTCCCAGACTCTTCTCAGGGAGGTCCCGAATGTGGCCATATGAAGCTCTGACTGAGCAATCTGAGCCCAGATAGCGGTTTACGGTTCTCGCTTTTGCCGGAGATTCCACAATTACTAATTTTTTGTTCATTACCATTTCCTTTGAAAATATTTTCCGGGGCTCTGGGTGACAATCCCTTTAAGCTCCAGTTGCAACAGGACCGACAAAACTTCGGATACACTTAAACCGGTTTTTTTTACGATAATATCTATATGGGTCAGAGCGTCTGTCTTAAGAGGCCTGATAATATCTTCCTCCCGGGGACTTAACTTCACTTTCTCCTGCTCTTTTGTCTCAGGCTCCAAATCCATGCCCTCTTTGACATAGGAAGGCAGCTCTTCAATAATATCCTCCCACTCTTCTATAAGTTTTGCGCCGTTTTTTATCAACCAGTTCGTTCCCCTACTCAGCTTTGACGTAATGTTGCCGGGAACGGCCATCACTTCCCTGTTCTGTTCCAGAGCGAGTCTGGCCGAAATAAGCGACCCGCTCCTCTCTGCAGCTTCCACCACAACCACAGCCATAGACAGGCCGCTGATAATCCTGTTCCTTAACGGAAAATGAAATCCAAGAGGCATTGAGTTTAAAGGATATTCTGTGATAACGGCCCCTGATTCAATGATCTTATCAAAAAGCCTCTTGTTTTCTCTGGGATAAATATTATTCATCCCAGAACCTAGCACAGCCACTGTTTTACCTCCTTTTAACGCACCCCAGTGAGCCATGGAGTCGATCCCGCGCGCCATGCCGCTGACAATCAAGATACCGCGGGAAGCTAACTCAAAAGCCAGCCTCTCCGCTACCGCTCTCCCATAAGGTGACGATATTCTGGCCCCCACAATGGAAACGGCAGGTTTCTTCAGCACATCCAGATCGCCTGCACAATAAAGGACGTACGGAGGATCAAAAATTTCTCTTAAATACTCAGGATATCTGTCATCCTCTATAGTTAGGACTGTATAGCCCTTTTTATTTATTCTGTCAAGCTCTCTTACGGCCTTTTCAATCGTTTTTGGAGATTTTATGGACTCAGTGATTTCTTTTTTAAGACCCAAGCCTGTAAAATCTTCAGCTGGTGATTCAAATATGTCTTTAACAGAAGAAAAATGTTGAAATATCTTTTGTGCAGAACCTAGATCTTCTGCAAAGAGATGATTAAAAGCAATCCAGTATCTAAGATTTTGTTCCAAGTTCTCTTTTATTTTAGGGATTTCGAAATTATTGTAACAAGAAAAAACGAAAACGCAAGTTGTAATAAGAACGCATCAATTTCCCAACAGGAGAGAGCCCGAGGAGAAAAATATCCCTGCAACAGCGCCTGTCATAAGACATGCGAGCGTTGCGGCAAGTAAGGCCCTGAGTCCCACCCTTGAAAGATCCTTTAATCTTTTCGGGGCCAGAGCGCTTATCCCCCCAATAAAAATAGCCAATGATGCGAAATGAGCGAATCCACATAGAGCGTACGAAGCAATGATGGCAGAACGGGAATGAATAAGGACATCATCGGCCATAAGCTGTGACAAATTTTGATATGAGACCACCTCTGTCGCCACTGTCCTCTCTCCAAGAAGTTTAGCGACTTCAAAAGCATCGCCCGGAGGAACTCCCAGTACCAAAGTAAAAGGGTAAAACACATAACCCAAGATCGATCTAAGGGACCAATCAAAGTTTATGTTGAAAAGATGGTTTATATTCTCTCCTCCCCAGCCTAGAATCAAATTCAAAAGAGCAACCAATCCTAGAAATGCGATAAGAAGCGCAATGATCCCTCCAAGAAGCCGCAGTCCGCTGTTGGCTCCTTCGACAATGGCCGCGACAAGATTGTCTTCTTTTTTATAGTACGGCTTCACATCCACACCTAAGGTCCTTGGTTTCTCTGTTTCCGGGACAATCAGCTTGGACATTACGACAGCAGCAGGTGCAGAAAGAAGGGAGGCAGATACAAGATGCCCTGCAATGGTCGGCAGCTGTTCCTGAAGAGTGAACACATAAAGGGCAAGCACACTCGAAGCTATGGTGCCCATCCCTGCAGCCAGAACAGTCGTCAATTCAGACTTTGTCATATCATCCAGGTGAGGTTTTATCACCAGAGAGGATTCGATCCCTACAAAAATGTTGCTTGACGCACTGAGGGATTCCGCACCGCTGATCCTCATCAGTTTGGTAAAAACATAAGAAAACCCTTTTATAATCAAAGGCATAATTTTCAGATAATAGAGAGCTGAAACCAGGGCAGCAAAAAAAATTATGGTCGGAAGAGCCTGAAAGGCCAGAAAAGAACCAAGGGAAGTCTCACCGGCTTCATTTGTCTCTCCCGGTGCTAAGGCCAGACGTCCGAAGACGAACTCAGCCCCTTCTTTGGCGCTGTCCAGAACAGATACGACCAGATTATTTATGAAAAGAAAAAATTTTGCTCCCACCGGAAGCACAAAGATAAAAACAGCGATGAGGAACTGAAGCATGACCCCCCAGAATATAACCCGCCAATTAATAACGCGCCGGTTTGATGAACACAACCATGCAAACACGGCAATGGCAAAAACACCCAGAAGGCTTACAAAATTATAAATCCCCATGCCGTTTGTCACCTCATAGTCTCGTCCTCAACCATATCCTTTAACTCATTCAAGACCCGTGATCTCGATCATCTTTGTTTGAGCGGTATGACCTCTGAGAATACGGACCGTTGACTTTGGGACATGAAAATAATCAGCGATTATCTCCACGACCTCTTTGTTTGCTTTCCCCTTTTCAGGAGCAGACTTTACTTTAATTTTGAACACGCTGTCTCCGAGTCTTTCTATCCCCGGTTTTACGGATTTGGGATTGACCTTTACGGAAATGCGCACCGTTTACTTTCTCCTGAACAGGCTGGACAGCGTATATATATTCACAAACATTTTAAAAAGCTAGAACGAATAAGTCCTCGGGCCTAGAAGCTGAACCGCAGAGAGAGAGAGAGACCCCAGGACAATCCTATCGATCAGAAGGATCAATACAAACGCAATGATGGGACTGATATCCAGTCCCCCGAACTTATAAGGCGGCACTAACTTTCTGATCGGGGCTAAAACCGGTTCGGTTAACTTATAAAGAATCAATCTTATCTGATAGAGGGAAGGTGTTCTGATCCATGAAAGAACGACATGAGCAAAGATAATCCATACATATATGTTCAGGATATAGTGAGCGATTCTTGATACAGCGTACAATAACTTGGCAAAAAAAATCATCCGTATCCTTTTGCTTTATCTCTGATCAAATGTTTGTATTTTTCAAAAAGTTCTTTAAGCTGTTTCTCAGTGACCGCATAGCCCCTTATGTAAAAAGAAAGAGTGGAGCGCACAGGATCATTGGTCTTTAACAGGATATACTCTCTGATGGAACCTGCTTGTGCAGGAGTGCCTACCTTTATATCAACATATATTTGCTTGCCTGAGGCTATCTTCAGCGACTTCTTTATCTCTTTACCGTCATGAAAAAACCGGGCATCTTTATGAGAAAATTCCACATCCAGTTCAAGCTCGCCCGTGTTTTTTATCTCCAATCCAGACTGGATAGCATCCCCTTCGATTACCAGACCGATATCCTCACTGGTTCTATCAAGCTTTATTTTAGGACCCGGCGGAACTTCAATATGAGCGGAAACCGATAACATGACCCGTGGACTCCCAGGATCATTGGTATACACATAGACGTATTTGGATACTTCCCCACTGTAACCCCTTGTGTTAAAGGTTACTTCTATATTCCCTTTCTCTCCTGGCTTCAGGCTCTCCTTGGACGCAAGAGCGGCTGTGCAGCCACAAGATGTCCTGATCTTTTCAATTGCAAGAAGTGAACCGCCAGCATTTTCAAATGAAAACTTGTGTGTCAGTTCGGCTCCCTGTTTAGCCCTGCCAAAATCAATTTTTTCATTATCAAAGATTATCTTCGGTTCATTTAGAGCCTTGAGATATGCGGAAAAAATAAAAAAACCCACAACAAAAAAGACTATGATTTCTTTTTTGCTCTTCATGACTGTCACCGTTTTTTTTATGATACCATCTTTTTCCATTTTTATTAAAGTATCTTCTCTTATGTTTCTTGACAGTTAAATGACCCTCTTCTATAATTCCCTTCAAAGGACGGTCAAAGTGAAAGGAATGAAAAGAAAATATTATTTTATATTACTTATTTTTTTAGTTCAATCATTACTTTTTAGTCTTCTCTATGGTATCCCCCAGGGTCAGGTCATCAAGCTTGAGGTGGTCACTGAGCTGGCCAATATAAGGGAAGAACCTGATATAGGAAGCCCTATCATTCATCTTGCCTCTCAGGGAACGACCATGGATGTTCTCGGGCAGGAAGGCCCCTGGTACCATATAAGGATCACTCTTGATGACGAAAAAACAATCGAAGGCTATGTGCATGAAAGTCTCGTAAAAAAAATCCGATCCTCAGCTCCGGTCACAGAAGAGGAAAAAGAGAAGCCTCTCCGGAAAGTGGAAGCAAAGCAAATTCCCGTAAAAAAGGAAAAAATCATAACCTCAAAACCGGTTCCCAATCCCTCAACAAAAAAAGTCCCCGGCCTGCCTCCCGTTTCTCAAATCCACATAAATATTTCAGGCGGAGCGAATTATTCAATAGTGGGGGACATAAATGAGGGAGCCGAAGGCTTTATTGACTACTATCAAAGCACTCTTGAGGCAGAAAAAAGCGGGAAATTCCAGCCTCTAAACCTGAACTGCATATTCGGAGGAGAGGTGAGTGTGCCGCTGGGATCAGTGCTTCATTTTGGGGTCGGAGCTGACTACTATTTCGGAAAGAAAGAAACCTCAGTCAATTTTTCACAGCCTGTCTCCGTCACTATTCAAACCCGGCCGGAAATAAAGGTTCTTCCGGTCAGAATCTTTCTCCTCTATCACATCCGACCAGAATTTTATATAAAAGGGGGGATCGAATACATTTTCACTGAATGCTCCTATCTGTATAGAATGACTGAAAACGATACCTGGCAGGAATGGAACGGAAAAGCTGACTCAGGTCAAATCGGAGGATATCTGGGGCTGGGATTTGTCCATGACTTTGGCCGTTTTTTGAGTGTGTTCCTAGAAGCCTCCGGCCGTTATGCCGTAGCCAACAACCTCAAGGGAGAAGGTCTTTATAGGGATTCCACCGACGTTGAATACAAGGAAAAAGGATACATGTACATTTATCAGGGAGAAGTGCTTAATAAGAATACTTTTCCCCTTGTTTTCGTGAGGGATAAAACACCATCCGGATACGGGGTTTCAGACCCGGAGAGGGCCTCTATTGATTTATCCGGCCTTTCCCTTCAGGCCGGCTTCAGGATAAAATTCAGTCTTTTTAAGTAAGGCTATATGCTGGGAATGCATCCCCTTGAACAAAGGGCATATCCTTTTGACATTAAGTCCTGCCTCTTCGGCTTCCGAAACAAAATCCTTTTGTGACATCATGTTGATATCGGTCCTGCTCTTTCCCGCCGCCTTTCTCATCCTTCTCTGAAATTTGTGAACCGGGTTCAGACTGTAGAAAGAGATGATAATCCAATCCGATGAGGTGCGGAAAAATTCTTTCATCACTTTCAATCGAGCATTCCTTGTGTGGAGATGATGAAAGAACCTCATGGAAAAAATGCCGTCAAATGCCCCTGCTTTAAAAGGCAGTCCCTCAACAGCATCACACACCGCTCCCTTCCCGGAATCCATATTCGAGGCGGCCCGGTTTCGCATTGCTCTTTTGACCATGGAAAAAGATTGGTCTCCGCTAATAAGGCAGGGAGTTTCCTCTTTGAGTAACTCAGAAAACCTGCCGTATCCACACGGAAGGTCAAGGACCTTTTCGGCTTCCCCCTTTGCTTCCTTTATCAATTTTTTTATGACCCTTCTCTCTCGCCAGTCCACTATCTTCTGGTCAAAACCTCTGTATCTCTTCTTCTCGTAATCAAGGACTTCATGATCTTTAAAAGACATATCTTCTCGTCTCACATCCTCTCTTTTCAGGATTCTTCCCGGATTCTTAATCCAGGCTATTCCCTTGATTCAAAAGAAACATACACCGGTTTTTCAGTTAACACAATACTGCTGCCTGAAAAATCAACCGTTTTTCCATCCCTGTCCAGCACTTTTAAAATCCTATCAGAAAAGGAATGGACCAAACGTCCTTTTTTGGTCCAGCACGCCGCCAATACATCCTTGTTTTTTCTTAAGAGGAATATCTCTGCATCGGCATTCATTTCTTTTCTTATAAATTCACTGTTTCTCAAGTGAGCCACAAGCGTTTTTAAGGCCAAAAAAGAAGGCCTTTTCCTCCACTGTTTCCCATGGTTGTCTATAAGCCCGTATCCCGGAGCCGCAAGCTGCCACCAGTATATCCTTTTGACCATTCCAGTGGATAAAGCCAGTATAAAATAGCGGACAAGAAAATTCGCCTGCTGTTCCTCAGAAACATTCGGTTTTCCTGAAGCAGGTGAATATTTTCCAGTTCCCTTTAAGGGCCAGTTGAATTCGGTGATCCACAGTTCCTTTCCTTTTCGGCTGCACTGGTCAACCGCTGCTTTCAATAAGGTGATTTTTTTTGAAAGGTCCCAACCGAACTGGTTGTTTTCAGGGGCTCCTACCCGGTCCACATAAAGAAGAGACGTGATGGCATCAAAATCGACCGCCTTCAAAACAGGAGGATATAAATGAAACTCAAAATCAATGACAGCCGGACCTAATAAGTTCACTCCGTAAGTTCGTGCGGCTGAGAAAGCAGGTCCCGCAAGCTCCAGATACTCCCTGTAATCCCACAATCCCCATTTTGTCCGGTTCCAGGCATGGCCGACCTCAAAAAACAGGCTTTTGCTAGAAAAACGGGAAAATACACGGTTGAGAAAATCGATCCATCTTTTTTTGTCAAGCACGTCTTCGCGGTTCTGGAGCAAGGCAATGACCACATCCATCCCGCTGTTTCTGAGCCTATCGATAAATACTTCGTATTCATGGAGCCGGTCCCTTTCCCATGAAGGGACACGCACCAAGGTGTGGTTCACTCCTGTCTCTTTTAATGCCTGTAAAATATCATCTTCCTTTCCATTTAATAGAGAGACCGAAACAGCAAAAGGATCTCCGATAGGCACGCACTTTTTATGGAGTGTCCTCCTGTATGCTCTGTATCGTATGAGGACGGGGACCAATTTCTGCAGGTTTGCGGTTGCCATCCTCAAATAACTTCCTGCATAGGAAAAGTGCGCTTTGAAACGCTGTGACCTGGAGGCGACATTATGCGGTTGGTCCGCATAAGGATTCCAGCTAAATTTATTTGAATCCATTCTCATCCTCACTGAATCTTCAGTTTATGGGCTATTTTTTTTATACGCAACTTTTTCTTAAGCCGAATATATGTGGAAAAGAATACCTTATTGACCCTGTACCAGCTCCAATACCAATTTTTCAGCGGCATAGGCTTTAAATAGAGTTCGAGAAAAGAGCGCTGATAAGGGAAAGGGATGCCCAGGCGTATGAGGCTTTTAAGTCCTCTTAAGACAAAAAAAGCCTTTATTTTTCTTACCCGGTTCGTATCTATAAGAAAGAACTGATACCCTTCAGTCCGGGACCCGCGGACCAGTATATTGCCATCCGATAAATCCCGGTGAAGGACCCCTCTGGTTCTAACAAAAGAAAGAAAACCGGCTAAATCTTTAAGCAGGGCCTCCATATCTTTCCCCTCGAAGCTTTTGAAAAGAACCCTGATCTCCTGAGTCCCTTGCACCATTTCTGACAAAAAATAGGATTCCCTGACCGAACCCCCTTCTCTCCTTTCAAAAAACGCAATTGGAAAAGGAGTGCTTATATTGATCTTTTTGAGAATACGACTTCCGCACCAGGCTTTTTGAGCCTTGGATGGAAAGACCATGCTTTTCACTCTGTTAATCCCCCTGATGCGGAAGGACTTGACAACCACTCTAAATACACGACCGTTGAGCTCGACATCCACAGCGCCTACACGGTTTCTCGCATCAAGCAGCATCTTCATTGAAGAATTTTCCCACAGTTTTTTGGGGCAGGACAGAATAGGATCGAGATCCGCCTTATTGAAACACACATCCAGCCTTCCCCTAAACTCTGACCCTGAAAGGGGGATTCCGAAGTCTTCTCTTTTCACTCTTTTCTCTTTCTCACAGGGTTGAATAAACATAAGAAACCCATTTTCATTCTCTCTATTATAAACCCTTAACACCGGTTTTTGAACACTGGAAACAAATCGCTCCTATCCTGGCAAGTGTGGGGATCCATTCCCGTCCCTTTTCAGCCCGGCCTATTGATTTCTTACGGGAAATATGGTATAAACGGCTTGAAATCATACATTTTACATTTATTGATAACATTCATATTTCCCCCTATAAACAACGAGAATGGGAGGGGAAATGAAAAAAAGTGCATTACTTACTTTAATATCTTTTTTATTCAGTCTTTCTCCTCTGTTTGCTAACGAAACAAATGAAACAAAGACCAAACAGAAGACAGAGGCCATTTCCGCACATTATTCCCTTTACACCGAATCTTTCTCTCTCTCCTCTAACTCTCGAAAAAACAAAACCCCTGCATTCTCTATCCCATCAATAAAAGGGGGAACGGATCTCTTCAACACCGATTTTGACTCTCAAATAAAGGCTCTCGTCACTGAATTCAGGCTGGATAAATACGGATCCAGTCAGTATGACTTCAGGCTGTCTTCTTATATGCCCCGGTACCAAGAAGGGAATAAATCTTACTCAAATACTATCATGGACATCAGCGGGATAAATGTTGCGGTATGGTCTTTGGACAGCTTTATCCTCAAAAAATCCTGGGCTCAAATATCACTCAAGTCAATAGTTTCCAATCTCGACCACGGATTCGAATGGGACAGAGGCATCTTTATAAGCAATCATCTGACTCATCTTTATCATGGAGCCCTGTATTTTTCAGCGGCCCGGCTGAACGGTCTGGACATTGGGGAGTCTACATTCTTTACATCTGCTGGGAGTCTTATGTGGGAGCTGTTTTTTGAATCCAACTACCCCTCTATAAACGACGTGATCATGACCACTCTCGGGGGGTACATCCTGGGAGGACCTCTCCATCAAATGGCCGGCACTCTGTACAGCCAGAATTCAAGAGGACTTAATGGATTCTTTCAAAAATCTCTCATTCTCATCATAAACCCCTCTTATAGTTTCCATTTGTTCTCAAAGAACCAGTCAGGACTAAACTTCTTTACAGAAGAGCACTACTACCGCTTTCAACTCCCACTCGGAACCTACTGGTCCGCAACAAACAAGCAAAGATACCTGCTTGGAATATACGTTGAAAACAGGGATTATTTGGAAAAAGGACTGGAATATATCAAACCATATGACTGGTTTCTTTTCGACGGAAGATTGGGCTTTCGAAAGGATAGTTACTGGGATAAGGAGATATCCGCCACAGTACTGCTGAGCGGCACTAAAACAAAAAACGGCCTTAGGGGCCTGTTCGGAGTGTATGATTATATAGAAACCCAGATCATCGAAATGATCTCTACAACGGGAATCGGAATGGGAGCTGTCTCATCTTATTATTCTGAACCAAATTTTTTCACAGAGGCTTCCGGTGTTTTATCCTTTGTGCTAGGAGGCTCCAGTCCCTCTCTTGATATCGAAAAATGTCAATTCGGCGAAAAAAACCAGAAGCCTTATTATTTCGGACCCGGCCTGATGTCCAGATTCAGAATAGAGGTGGGGAAGAAAGGTTTTGGCAGCATCCTCGCTAAATTTTCACAGTACTGGATCAATTCACTCTTCTCAGAAGCCCAGGAATCATTGTCTGTTTCTTCCTTTAACATAAGATTGGATATAACCAAAACCTCGAAAATAAACTTTGGATATGATTGCTACATCAGACAGGGTACTATTCTAGACACCAACAGCAGCGCAACAAAAAGCGCTATTAAGATCTTCTTCATTCAAGAATTCTAAAGGAGCACTATTTCTTAATCGTTCAATCAAAATTAAAATATTAAAATTTTTTAATATTTTATTCATTTATATTTAATAGTAATCTGTTATAATCTTTGCCAATTGCATAGTCAAGAACGGCAGTAACTGACTATCATTACTTATGAATACAATATGTGAGGATATATACGATGACGAGAAAAACCGAATTTATTGCTCTAATACTCACCATAAGCGTTCTCATATTTACTCCACGAATGCATGCGGAAACAAACCGGACGACTATGGATGAACTAAAAGAAAACGCACCTAAAGTCTTTCTGGACTGCTGGCGATGCGATAGAGATTATATACGGAAAGAAATAACCTATGTGAATTTTGTCCGCGACCGGACAGATGCGGATATCCATATCCTGGTGACGGACGAAAATACCGGAAGCGGCGGAAATAAATACACTCTGACGTTCATGGGAAGAAATCAATTTGAGGATACGGAAAACACACTAACCTATTCCTCAAACGAAACCGAAACCAGGGACGAGGTCAGGGAAGGGATGCTCGAAGTCATGAAAAAAGGTCTTTTCCCATTCCTCATGAAGACCCCCATAGCGGACCTGCTCTCTATTCAGTGCAAACAAGATCTTGAGCCGACTTCGGTCAAAGATAACTGGAATTTTTGGGTTTTTAATATCCGGGTCAGCGGAGAACTACAGGAAGAGTCAAGCCAGAAAACAACACAGCTCAGCTTAGACCTTTCCGCAAACAGAGTGACCCCTGAATGGAAAATCCAGTTGGGAGTTTCCGGCGATTATGAAGAAGACAATTATGACTATGAAGACTACTCTATTAAGAGCATTTCCGAAGAAAAAGATTTCAGGGGACTTTTTGTAAAAAGTTTAAACGAACATTGGTCGATCGGAAGCTGGATAGAGGCTTCTTCGTCCACATACAGCAATATTGATTCCCATTATATGGTCGCTCCGGCTCTTGAGTATAACTTCTTTCCTTATTCAGAATCCACAAGAAGACAGCTTCGCTGCCTGTACAGAGTGGGCTTTCATTCGGTGAACTATATCGAAAAGACTATCTTTAACAAGACCAAAGAAAATCTCTTCAATGAGTCTCTGACATTGAGTTTGGAAATAAGAGAACCCTGGGGAAGTGCTTCAACGTCTCTGGAAGGATCTCATTATTTTCATGACTTATCAAAAAACCGCCTTGAGCTCAGAGGATTTCTCTCATTCCAAATTTTCAGGGGATTTTCCATAAACCTCAGCGGAAGATACGACCGGGTCCGTGACCAGCTGTCACTTCCCATTGAAGGGGCTTCACTGGATGAGATCCTTCTTCAGAGAAAGGAACTGGCAACAAACTACGAATATTCCATAGATATCGGATTCAGCTACACCTTCGGCTCTGTTTACAGCAATGTTGTCAATCCTCGATTTGGAGGAAGGTCAAGATACGGCCGGTACAGGTAAATATGAATTCTAACTCACTCATACCTGAGGGTATCGACAGGATTTGAGGCCGCCGCCCTGAAGGTATGGACACTCACGGTCACAAAAGAGATAAAAAGCACCAAAGCGCTGGATAGGATAAAGATCCAGACGCCTATGTTTATCCGAAAAGCGAAATCCTGAAGCCAAATTCTCATGATAATGTAAGCTACGGGCCAGGCGATCAGGTTTGAAAGCAGAACAAGCCCGGCGAATTCTCTGGTCAAAAGGATCACGATCTGAGACACAGAGGCGCCGAGTACTTTCCGGATGCCGATCTCTTTGGTCCTCCTGTCGATCATGAAGGCAGCCAATCCGAAAAGACCCATGCAGGCGATAAAAACCGTGATCCCGGCAAAAGTTCCGAATATCTCTCCTATTCTCATCTCTTTCTGATAGAGCCTGTTAAAGGCAGCATCCAGAAAATAGAATTCAAAAGGCTGGCTCTTGGTTGTTTCCTCAAATGCCCTCCTTAAAGTGCCCAGGATAGCCTGAACATCCCCCGGATGGATCCGGACCGAAATGTTGGAACCTATTTCATTGAACAACACCATGGGTTCGATCTGATGGTGAAAAGTGGCAAACTGGAAATCCTCAACCACACCCACAACATGGTATTTGTCTCTCATGAAGGAGAATTCTTTCCCTATGGGATCAGACCATCCTAACTTTTTTACAGCGGTCTCATTGATCAGCATCCCGTATTTGTCCTCACTAAAATCCTTTGAAAAGTTCCTTCCTTTCAAAACATTGATCTTGAACACATCCACAAAATCCTCATCTACATAGTCAAACGTGATATCCATTGTGACTTTTTCGCCATCATCTTTTATAAAACCATGGTTGATGAGGCGGCTTCGTATATTTATGGGCAGGCCGCTCGAAACCGATACCCCCTGGACCTGGGGAATTTCAAGAAAGGATGTCTTTAAGACCTGCCGTTTGTCCAATGTTTCCCTTTCATTTAAGGGAATCACGACCACATGCTCCCTGTCAAACCCCAATTCCCTGGTCTTGATGAAATCCATCTGTTTAAACACAACAACCGTACAGATGATCAGGGTCACGGAAACCGCAAACTGAAAAACCATGAGGATGTTCCTCAGCCTCCCGCTCCGGCTCACGGATGCGGCCTGTTCCTTCATGGAGCTCACCGGCGGCAGGGCAGAAAGCATCAGAGCGGGATAGCTCCCGGATGCCAGAGCCACAAAAAGGGTCGTCCCTGCCATCACAAGGATAAGAAAGATATTGTTCAGAAAATCCGGTTTCAGCTCCACTCCCAGGATGAGACTGAAGCGGGGCAGGAACATCTTCATAAGAAGCAATGCAGCAAACAAAGATAATAGGGACATAAACAAAGATTCTCCCAAAAACTGGTGCAGGATCTGCCTGCGGTTGGCCCCGTTAACTTTTCGCACACCGATCTCTTTAGCCCTTTTTGTGGAACAGGCCACACCCAGATTCATGGAATTCACACAGGCTATGAGCAGAACCATCACGGCAATGAAAGAAAAAAGACGCACATAACGGATCTCATTATTGGTGTCAAGTTCTCCTGAGATCTGAGACCTCAGATGGATATCTTCTATGGGTTGGAGAGCCAGCTTTGTCCCATCTCTTTTGGTTTGGGCAAATTCAGTGAGCTTTTTTTCCGCTTCGGTTTTATCCCCTGTTTCTGTAAGCTCTACAAAAATATGAAAGTTACCCACATTCCAATTATCGAACATGAAACTGTTTGACTTATCCGCCCTTAACGTTGCAAGGGACAGAAGATAATCGAACTTTAGACTGGAATTTTGGGGGATGTTTTCCACCACTCCGCTGACCACCACATCATACTGCCGTCTTCTCTCTTTGTAGCTGAGGAACCGGCCAATCGGGTTTTCGTTTCCGAAAAGCTTTTTTGAAACGTCTTCAGTAATCACAATGGTGTTGGATTCAGAGAGCACACTCTGACTGTCTCCATGAATAAGCGGGAAACTAAAAATCTCCAGAAAATTTCTGTCCGCATACAATCCGGATTGATAAAAGAGTTTCTCCCCGGCTTTGAGAACAGCTTTATCCTGAAATGCACCCATAAAGCACGTGGCGTTTTTGACATCAGGAAAATCAGAAATGAGAAGAGGAGTCATTACCTCGGGAAAAGAATCTTCATACTCCTCCACGGATTTTTGTCCGTCCTTTGTAGATTCTCTGGAAAGAAGGCGGAAGATCCGATCGCTTTTTTCATGAAGCCGGTCATAGCTCGATTCATGCTGGACATAAGCTATGATGAGAAGGAAACAGGCCATTCCCACGGCAAGCCCGGTAACATTGATGAATGAAAAACCCTTGTTTTTAATGCCATTCCTGAGGGCGATTAAAATATAATTTTTCAGCATGGCCGTACTCCAGTACAGTTTGTTCTTTATGAATCCCGGTAAAGACTTCATGACCTGAAGCCGGTACCAAATCCGGGCATAACCTTTACCTTTGTTTTCACAAATGTGAAGAAACATCTCCTCGAAATCCCCAAGATGAGTGAACTGTCCCTTATCGGAATAGATGATACCGAGCATTTTTTCTGCGAGGAGCGGGGGAGTGAAGCGGTTTTTTCGGCTCATTGTTACGTCTTTTCCGTATCTGTTTCCAGAGAAGGGATCCTGTCCCACAGGGCATCCTGGATACCGCGGACTTCGATCAAAGACCTTTTCCCCAGAGAAGTCAGCTGGTAGATCCTCTTGCTTCTTCCCCCTCTTTCCTTAACAGGCTCGGTTAAATAGGATTTGAGAAGTCCTTTTTTCTCTAAGCGGTCCAGTGGATCGTAAACTGAACCAAAAGACCACGTCCTCCCGGTAACCTCTATCAGCTCCTCACGAATGGGAATGCAGTAGGCACCCTCCTGCAGTTTCATGACCGTCAGAAGAACCAGTTCCTCTGACCTTGATAAAAGTTTCATTTCATTCTCCTCAAAATCATTTGCTTCCGTATTCTGAAATAAATATATTCATTATTTATCTTCAGGTTTGATAAGTGTGACTCCTTCTTCATTGATCCATTTATAGACAGCGCTCGTGTTTTCAAAATGGATTGTATAAGGTGTGTTAGGAACCATCTTCGGGACATCTTCTTCATTTATCTCAAACATGAATCCATGGAAATTTTCCATTGCTATCATTCCTTTTGTTACAGTTGCTTTAATATCAGGCAGGTCTTCAGCCTTTAATATCATTTCTTTAGCTGCCCGTTCTCTAAATTCGTTCAGCTGCTCAGCATTTTTTTCTTTGAGCCATTCCTTTATTGAAACCCAAAAAAATGGCTGCTTTGATTTTGGTCCTCCGCCCCGGATAGGCAGATGTCCGTTCCAATACGCTCCGCTTATATGGACCTCAGTTAATTCAACACGGCCGGTGTTTTGTAACTTATCTTCATCAGCCTTTTTGTAAACACTAACCGATCCCTTACCCCAATCATACTTTAACCATTGGCTCCAGGCGGCAAATTTTGTGTTGAATGCCATATATATGGTTTTTTGTTGGGGATCAAATACAATGGCATGAATGGTGCTCGGATTATTGACACCAAACGATGTGCCCGGATCCGAAAGAACCTCAATCATTCCATCGACTGTGCTGATATTGCCGTCATCCGCATATCCCCGGATAATTTGATATCTGAGGTCGTCTTTTTCCGGATTCAGATCCTTATGTACATAGCCATTCGTGGCAAAGAGACAATTTTGTTTGTGAAAATAATTCTTTTTCACATTATCATAGTTCATGTCATAAATAATTCCATCGGTCTCGGTGCCGCTCCCAATAGTGAACGTATTTCCTACATCCGATGCATATCCTTTCATCAATGCATCGACCTCTTTCAAAGATGAAGCTGAGCTTAATATTTCTCTAAAAAAGATATCAGGAGATGCGTTTTGAACGGTATTATTCTTAAGATCTCCCGGAGCTAAATTTCCTGAAATCGTTATCCCTTTCTCATTCATTCCCTCGGCCATACCCGCAGAAGCAATGGTCCCGATAGCTATATGTTTCCATTCTCCGTCCGGTTGATACTCCACAACTATAGGGTATTTTCCCATTCCTTTGCCGTAATCAAAGTTTCTCCCATGAACTATTCGAAGAATATCATTTTCACCCTTAATCTTCGCTAGTATGGAAGAGCAGCCCCCGCGTTCCAAAACTCCAAAATACAAAGCTAACAGCAAATCACTATACGGCAATCCTGAGCCTGCTGACATTCCTTCTAACTGATAAATGAATTTATCGGATGTCAGTCTCTCGAGTTCACTGTATATATCATCCGCTTGCTTTACCAAAATGATCGCTTTATAAGGCAATACTTCATGATATATTTTTTTTAACTTATCCTTTAGCAGGACTCCGTATTGTTCACCCATCTCATAATAGCTTCCGGATAATTTCAAGAAAGGAATTCCTTCAATAATCCTTAATTCACCCTTTCCGTGTTTTTTTACTTTTTCCACTTGAGCAGGGCTTTCAAAATCTCCGTTTATTTTTAAGAACAAACCGCAGCATACAAAAAATAGGGCAATCGATATGGATAATAACCCTCTTTTTTTACACCTGTTTCTCTTCGCATCGATCATAAGATTTCTTCCAATCCATTCATGTGATATATTCATAACTTCCATATTCTGGAACATATAGATTCATTTGTCAAGAGATTTGTTCCAGAAATCGGATAATATCAAAAAAAATCCCGCACACTGTCTCATCGTAATAACCTTTTAGCCACAGGCTCACATGATGATCCAGCCGGAATATTCCCTTCCAGCGAACTTCTTCTTGACACATAACCGGACGTTTGGTAAGAGTAACACATTAAAATAAAATAATGGTATATGATATTTCCTTATTTTCACAAACCCTAACATTCCCTAAAAGGAGGAACGTATGAAAAAACCAATATTTATATCATTCTGCTTGATCTTTGTGTTTTTACTTTGCCTGCCTTTTCTCGGCTATTCAAAGACAAATAAGCCCGCAGATAAAAGCAATACAGATCCCCTGGCTTCCCTCTCCCTCAATGCGTTCAAACTCAGATCTATCGGGCCGGCCCTCACATCAGGGAGAATATCAGACTTTGCGGTCAATCCGAAAAACCCGAGCGAATTTTACGTGGCATCCGCATCAGGCGGAGTTTGGAAGACCATCAATGCCGGCACGACCTTCACTCCGATTTTCGATCATCAGGGATCTTACTCCATCGGCTGCATCACCATGGATCCCAATAATCCGAACATAATCTGGGTGGGAACAGGAGAGAACAACAATCAAAGAAGCGTTGCCTACGGAGACGGAATCTATAAATCTGCTGACGGTGGCGCATCCTGGAAGCATATGGGCCTCAAAAACTCAGAGCATATCGGCATGATCATTGTGGACCCCCGAGACTCCAATGTGGTCTACGCGGCGGCTTACGGCCCTCTATGGAGTGCCGGAGGCGACAGGGGGCTTTACAAAACCACAGACAGTGGAGAGACCTGGACGCCCATCCTCACCATCAGCGAGCACACAGGTGTGAATGAAGTCCATTTTGATCCCAGGAACCCGGATGTCATCTATGCAGCTGCCCATCAGCGCCGGAGGCATGTGTTCACACTTGTTGACGGCGGCCCTGAGTCAGGTGTTTACAAATCCGTGGATGCCGGAAAAACCTGGAAAAAGATCAACAAAGGACTTCCTCCCGGAGATAAAGGAAGAATAGGACTGGCCATCTCTCCGGCTGACCCGGATTATCTATACGCTATCGTGGAAGCACAGAGAGGCCGGGCCGGTTTCTTCCGCAGTTTAAACGGAGGGGTTTCCTGGGAAAAACAGAACAGCTATGCCTCTTCGGGCAACTACTACCAGGAAATCATATGCGACCCAAAAGACAGGGACCGCGTTTACTCCATGGATACCTTTCTTCAGGTCACTGACGACGGAGGAAATACCTGGACAGCCCTGGGAGACCGCAGCAAACACTGGGACAGCCATGCCCTCTGGATCAATCCGGAAAATACGGATTACTACCTCAACGGAAACGATGGAGGAGTGTATGAGTCCTTTGACAGGGGCAAAACTTGGAAGTTCATGCCCAATCTTCCTGTGACCCAATTCTATAAAATCGCGGTTGATCATGCCGAGCCTTTTTACAATGTCTACGGAGGCACTCAGGACAACTACAGCCTGGGAGGACCGTCCCGTACCAACAGTGCTCACGGGATCGTGAATGCTGACTGGTACACGACCCAGGGAGGTGACGGATTCGAATCCCAGGTGGATCCTGAAGACCCGAACATCGTCTATGCCCAGTCACAGCATGGGAACCTTGTCCGCTTCGACAAAAAAAGCGGAGAAAGTATGGGGATACAGCCCAAACCCAGAAAAGGAGAAAAAGAATACCGCTGGAACTGGGACGCTCCCCTGCTCATAAGCCCACACTCACACACACGTTTGTACTTTGCTGCCAATAAATTATTCCGGAGCGATGACAGGGGAAACACCTGGAAGGTCATAAGCCCGGACCTGACCAGACAGATCGACCGGAACAAACTGGAAGTGATGGGAAAAATCTGGCCTATGGATGCTGTAGCCAAGAATGCCTCCACATCTTCCTACGGTAACATCGTGGCTCTGGATGAATCCCCTGTAAAAGAAGAAATGGTGTATGTGGGCACAGATGACGGCCTGATTCAGGTCACAGAGGACGGAGGAGAGAACTGGAGAAAGATAGAGAGTTTTCCGGGTGTCCCTGAACGAACCTATGTCAATGACATCATCGCATCTCATCATGAGCCAAACACGGTCTACGCGGCCTTTAACAACCATAAAAACGGAGACTTCAAACCGTATGTCCTTAAAAGCACAGATGCCGGAAAAACCTGGACTTCCCTATCCTCCAGGCTTCCGGAACGGGGCTCTGTTTACGCTCTGGCCGAAGACCACATCAACAAAGACCTTTTGTTTGCAGGGACCGAATTCGGAGTCTTCGCCTCTCTTGACGGAGGGAAAAACTGGAAGCAGCTTAAAAACGGTCTGCCCACTATTGCTGTGCGCGACCTGGCCATACAGAAAAGAGAAAACGACCTGGTGCTGGCTACCTTTGGACGCGGATTTTATATCCTGGATGACTTTTCCCCGATGAGGACCTTGACCGAAGACACCCTCGCAAAAGAGGGGCACATCTTTTCCATTAAGGACGCCCTCATGTTTGTCGAAAAAACACCTCTGGGAACTCTTGGGTCCAGAAGCAAAGGTTTTCAGGGCGAAAATTACTTTACTGTTCCCAATCCCCCTGTGGCTGCCACTTTCACTTATTATCTCAAGGAGAGCGTCAAAACCTTAAGGGATCAAAGGCGTGAGCAGGAACAGGAAAATGCCAAGCAGAAAAAGCCCGTGTATTATCCATCCTATGAACAGATGCGGGCAGAGGAAGAGGAGATGACACCTTATCTTCTGTTCACAATCCAGGATGAAGACGACCATGTAATGAGACACCTAAGGGCCCCGGCTCAAAAGGGGCTGCACCGCATAACCTGGGACCTCTGCTATCCGGCTCTGAATCCGACCAATGTCAGAGATGCAAATCCGACCTCTTCCGGGCCCTCTTCCACTTTTGTTCTCCCGGGAACATACAAGGTCTTTATGTCCAAGTGCGTTGACGGAGAAATCACACAGATGACCGACCCCGTAGTTTTCAAAGCCAAGCCTCTCGGAAACACCTCTCTGCCGGCTGAGGATAAAGAAGCCCTAGTGGAATTTCAAGGAAAAGTCCGGAAGCTCAGCCATTCAGTCAATGCAGCTTCAAGCATGATGAGGGAACTCGGAACAAGGGTCACCCATTATAAAGTCGCATTAAAAAGCGTGACCGTTCCCCATAAGGAACTTTTTGCTCAAATCACGGACCTCGAGAAAAAACTGGCAGAATTCCAGCGCCGGATGTTCGGAGATCGCATGCTGAGCCAGCTGGACCTTGATACAGAACCCGGTATTGCCAGACGGATCAACTCCATTATTTACGAACAGTGGGGTTCGACATCAGCTCCCACTCAAACCCAAAGAGACAGCTACCAAATCGTGCTGGATGAATTTGCCCCCATCTACGAGGCCCTGAAGAAAATCATAGAAGAAGACGTTAAGAATATCGAAAAGAAGCTCGATGAAATAGGCGCCCCCTACACACCCGGACGCCTTCCTGACTGGAAATAGAACAAAAAATTTGCAAGGGAAAGAAACCTTAAGGGACAAAACATTAACATTTAAACAAAATTGGTTTTCTTTTTGATATAAGTGACTGAAAATAATTTAACTCTTTTTAAATCAGTCAGTTAATATTCTCTTAAAGACTATCCCTGGACAAGACCCAGGGGCAAGTGGCCTATCAATACGGAAAGCACACTGCTGAGACAGAGTCTATGGATTACCCCTGATTAGATCAGGGACAAACCTGGAGTTTATAGCCCGGGTGACCTCGCCTATTCCTGATAAAGGGCAGGTTATGGTCCGCTATTACGGCCTCTATACCAGCGCCCACAGAAGAAAGATGATCGATGAAGCCGATTAGTTTCTAGATGATTTGGATTTTCTGACATAAAAAATAGTGTACATGGCCGGAACCACAATCAGAGTCAGTACTGTGGCAAAAGCCAGTCCAAAAATAATAGTCCAGGCAAGGGGATTCCAGAAAGCCGCATTATCCCCACCCCAGTATATTTGAGGATCCAGCTTGGTGAAAAAAGTTTGGAAATTAAAGTTTAATCCAATAGCCAAAGGCAGCAGCCCTAAAATAGTGGACATAGCAGTCAGAAGCACGGGGTTGAGACGGGTCGCGCCTGCCTCGATCACCGCGTCCAATTTGTTCTTACTCCCCGGGATGCGTTTATCCGTATAGTCCACAATAATGATTCCATTTTTGACCACAATCCCGCCCACAGCAATGATACCCATGCCGGTCATGATCACAGATATATCCAATCCGAATAGGGCGAATCCCAGAAAAACTCCAGTGAAGCTGAAAAATATTTGGGTGATGATGATCAGGGGCTTTCCTAAAGAATTGAACTGAAACACCAGAATGATAAAAATGAGCGCCAGCGCAATAAACAGAGCTTTGACCAAATACTGAGCCACTTCGGCTTGAGTATCCTGTTCCCCGGTGAATTGAACCGAATAACCCGGTTCCAAATTAAATTTGGGAAGAGCACGCTGGATCTTCTGGATGATCTCATTGGCATTGTATCCGGTCAAGACATTGGAGGAAAGAGTGATGGTCCGCTTATTATCCACCCGGGTGATTCCACCGTAACTCGTCCGGTAAGTGATATCAGCCACAGAAGATATGGGAACTCGGCCTGGGGGTCCGTTTCCCTTTGGAGGAACTGCAATCCTGAGACTGAGCAGGGCATCCAGGTTATCCCTGAATTCTTCACTTAGCCGGAGCTGGATAGGGTATTCTTCTTCGGCTTCCTTGAATTCAGAAATCTCGGAACCATACACAGCGGTGCGCAGCATCATCCCGATCTGGGCTGTGGATATCCCCAGCCGGTTGGCTTTATCCCGGTCCACTTTCAAAATGATTTCCGGTTTGCTGACCTCCATACTGGATTTCATTTCTTCAATGCCGCGTATGCCCAGGTTATGGATGAATTCCTGAAGCCGTTGAGAAATATCAACCAATCTTTCAATTTCATCCCCGCTGATTTCGATATTAATGGGCATTCCCGAAGGCGGACCCATAGCATCGCGGTCGATTCGTATTTCAGCGCCGGGAATCCCGGCCACCTTTTCCCTGAGTCCTTCCATATAGGCTTGAGTGGGCACTTCATCTGTACGGAATTTGTATTCCACAAAGGTGATGGTCACTTTCGCCAGCTTGTCCTGAGGGAACCGTTCGAACATACCGCTTCCCGCATTCACGGCCACATTAGACACCACAGACTCTATATCCGGATTGTCTTCTCCCAAAACATCGAAGACGATGGATTCCACCCGTTTGCATATCTCATTGGTGACCTGAATATGGGTTCCTTCCGGCATGGTGATGTACACATATAGATTATTGGGGCTCCCTTTGGGAAAAAAGACTATCTGGGGCTGGCGCAGACCCATGAGTATGAATGAAAAAACCATCAGGATAATGATTCCCACCAATACTCCATAGGGGCGGCGGCCTTTAAGAAAAAAGGCCAAAGACTTTTTATAAAAATTCATCATGCGCGGTAGAACACAGCATTGAAACTGTTCCACCAGATACTGAAGAACTGTTTTCATGAGAAGATAGAGGAGAACACCCAGCATTAAAACATGAGCCAAAAACATTTGTCCCAAAAGATAAAACAACACAGCCAGAGCCGCGGCAGCAGCCGCAATGATCAGTTTTTTTCTGGGGATTTTCCATGGATTTCTTTTATCTTCCGGAGCAATGTATTTCATGAAAGAGACTGCAAAAACCGGATTGATGACATAGGCGACCAGCATGGATGCGGAAAGAGCGATGATGATGGTCACCGGTAAAAAGGACATGAATTTCCCTGCGATCCCTGGCATAAAAATCAAAGGAAAAAAAGGCGCCATGGTAGTGAGGGTTCCGGTAAAAACAGCCAGGGCCACTTCGCCCACTCCTCTCTTAGTGGCCGGGATAATGGGCAGATCCGGGGTGTTCATATAATGACGGTAGATGTTTTCCACCACCACAATGGAATTGTCCACCACAATACCCAGCACCAGGATAAACGACATCAAGACCACCATATTCATGGTGTATCCCACCACCGGCACAAAGATAAACGCCACAATGATGGACAGAGGAATGGCCACCCCCACAAAAAGAGCATTGGTCTGCCCCATAAAAAACATAAGAACAAAAACCACCACAATAAAACCCACCATGATGGTGTTGAATAAATCACTGACACTGTTGCGGGTTTGATTGCTGGTGTCTCCTGTCAGAATAATATTCAGGTTATCCGGAGCTTTTTCTCTGAAATCTTCCACAATATTTTTGATCTTATCCACAGCAAAGATCAGATTCTTTCCGCTTTTTTTCACCACATTCAGGGTCACCACATCCTGTGAATTCAACCGGGCATAGCTTTCCCGTTCTTTGTATCCATCCACAACTCGGGCGATATCTTTGATGGCGATACCGTTTTGAAGCTGGATATCAGCGATCTGTTCAGAGGTACTGAACTCCCCCACCAGACGCAAATTCCGTCTCATGCCGCCTTCATCGATACGGCCGCCTGAAATAGTCAGATTCTCAGCAGCCACTGCGTTTTGGATGGTATTGAAAGATATGTCCGCAGCCTGCATTTTGTAAAGATCCACATTGATCTGGATCTCCCGATCCAGGGCTCCGGCAATATCGGCTTTGGAAATCTCTTCCAGAGCCTCGATCTCCTCTTGAAGGTCATCCGCGTATCTTTTAAGCTGAACCAATCCCACATCTCCGGATAGATTGATGAACAATATGGGAATTTCAGAGAGATCGATCCGGCTGATCTGAGGCTCCTGGAAAAGGTCATCAGGCAGTTCGGACCGAGCTTCGTCCACAGCCTGTTTGACATCCAGGTATGCCTGAACTTCATCAGCGGACAATTCAAATTCAATAAAAATGGACGAATAATCCTGGATGGATTGACTGTTGATGTGCTTCACCCCATTGATGCCTTTTAAGTGCTTTTCGAGCGGCCGAGTGATGAGATTTTCCACATCCACAGGAGATGTCCCGGGATGAATGGTTCCGATCATGAAATAGGGAAAAACAATCTCGGGAAATTTTTCCTTGGGAGTGCTGTTGTACTGCATGATCCCAAAGATAATCAGGAGAATGGTAAAAATGTAGACCGTGGTCCGGTTCTCTACAGCCAGGTTGGATATTTTAAATTGAGGATGTTTCATTGTCGATTCCGTTCACAGTAATGACTTGGCCGTCCCCCAGATTCTGAAATCCAAACACGACCACTTGTTCTCCCGGATTCAAACCCTCGGTGACCTCAATAAGGCTGTCGTATTCTTCTCCCACTTTGACCACCCTTTTTCGGGCCTTCATTTTTCCATTCTCCGGTACAACCACAAATAAAAAATTATTTTCTCCTGTTTTCTGAATGATATTCCGGGGCACAACCAGAGCTTGGGGATTGGTGTAGTCATTGATGGTCACCAGAGCCAGCATATTGGGTTTGAGATTCTTGATTTCTCTGGGAACACGGATTTCAATCTTAAAAGTTCGGTTATTGGGGTCAATAACCTGGGATACAGCATGAAGCTTCTGCTCAAAATCCTTTCCCGCCACCGGAATGGATACCTGCGCGATATCGTTTTGCTGGATATGAGCGATGTAATTCTCTGAAAGGGAAGCTGTTATTTTAAGCCTTGAGAGCTGCACGATCCGGAAAGTACCGTAGCCCCCGGCAGCCATTTCTCCTTCTTTGATCATGACTTCATCAATGGATCCGGATATGGGAGCTGTGATCAAAGTCATTTGATACTGCTCTTGAAGGGTCTGCAGTTTCTTTTCCAGGCTTTCTTTACTATTTTTTGCCTGAAGGTATTCAATCTCACTGCCAATATTTTTTTCCCAGAGCCGGGCCCGCCGCTCATAAACCGTACGGGCTAACTCAAGTCCCCCTTTAACTTCTTCAATGCTCCTCTTTATCACAGAAGCATCGAGTTCAGCCAGAAGCTGTCCTTTTTTTACCCGGTCTCCGGTCTGAACATGGATGGTTCGGACCAAACCAGGAGTTTGAGGCGAGACCAGGATATTGGATTCAGATTCAACTGTTCCTTGAACTGTGATGAAATGCTTGAATTCCTGCGATTTCACCTCAGAAATTCGCACAGGGATGGAGTCCTCAGGAGATTCCTCACTGACTTGCGGTGAGTTCTCGGCTCTAAGCTGAGCGATTTTTTCATTCAATTCATCTCGCTTCTCTATGAGACTCTCCAGTTCAGATCGATTATCCCTGGGACCGCAGGCAAAGAGAGTTAGAAGTAACCCTATTATGATAAGGCTTGTTTTTAGTGCTGATTGTTTCATGGCTTTATCCTTATTTGTCTGATTAATAATCATGGGTGATTCGGTCAAGCTGGTTCTTGGCACTCAAAAGTCCTGATAGAGCCTGAACATACTGGGATTGACTGTTCAGATATTTATCATGAGCCTGGATCAATTCCATACTGGACGACACCCCTTCCTTATATTTTTCTAAAGTCTTGTTATAAATTTTTTCAGATAACTTCATGTTATCTTTCATGTTGAGGTAATTCTCGTAAGCTGATTCCAATCCGCTTATGGTTCTCTTCATTTCCAGACGCAGTCCCTCTCCGGCTTGGATCCGGGTCTCGCGGGCTTTTTCAACTTCAAGTTTTGCCTGGGTGACCCGGGCCGATTGAGCTCCGCTTTTAAAGATAGGGATACTGACATTAACACCCAGAATTTGAGCTCGAAACCAGTTGATATCTTCACCAAAAATATCGAATTTGTCCTGGTAAGCATTGCGCTGATACGTATAGAAAGCCGATAAGGTAGGCAGATACTTGGCTTTTTCGTTCTTAAGACCCATTTCAGCGAGTTTTTCCTGCGTTTCAAGAAGTTGATAATCCAAATTTTCCTGGAGTTTGAATTCAGTCTCAAACCATTCCTCCGGACTTAGGTTATGGATGAAGGAATTCAGGGAGTCTTCCAGCTCGATCTTCTTGTCCAGGTCCATCCCCATTTGGAATTTCAGAAGGTTATACCCTATCTCTATCTGACGTCGAAGAGCTTGAAGAGCGTTATTCAGACTGGTCACAGAAACCTGTATCATGTCCACATCCGTCTCAGCCAAAAAGCCTTCTTTATAAAGTTCTTTGACCTCTAAATGGGTTTTCCTGAGATTATCCAGACTGGCCTGCATAATTTTCTCACTTTCCTCTGATACCAAAATGAGAAAATAGGTGTCTGAAACCGTCTCCTGGACGTCTAATTTGCTTCTCTCCAATCCCTGATCTGCCAGACGGCGGTAAATGCTGGAAGTCTTGAGACCCACAAAATAACTGCCGTTGAAAAGCAGTTGGTTGACCTGAATCGTGAACGTGGTGTTGTGCTGGGTTCCGAATTGAACCGGAATTTTCTCATCAAACTTCCCTTCAAAAAAATTAGGAATGAGCACTGTGGCCAGCTCTAAATTATTCAAGTAATTCAGAGAAGAACTGATTTGGGGAAGACCACCTGCCAGGGTTTCGCGCAGTTTTTTTCGAGCGGATTCAATATCCAACCTTGATCTAATCGTATCATAGTTGTGCTGGACAGCGAACTCACGGGCCGCTTCCAAGCTGAAAGAGCGGAGCTCTGTTTTTTGCTGAGATGGGGAGGCAAAAACAGTTGCCGCGGCTATAAAAAAGCAGCTGGCTACGATGAGAACTTTTTCTAAAAAAAACATGTCTTTCTGTTTGCTTCTTATCATGATTAACCTTACAAATTTATTAAAGTTTTAATACGAAAATTAAAACAAGAGGTTATAGAATTCCCCTTTCGAAGAATCTTGAACCAAATTTTGAAGAAAAATTATAGCATAATTCCTATAAAAAGTGTAGGGTTTTTTGATAAAAATTCCCCTAGGCGGCAGCTACCTGAGGCGGGGTGTTGACTCCCCCAGGCAAGGAGCAACTGATTCCGAAACTCCTCGAATAAAAAACTATCTCACATTAGGATGTACTGGAAATAGAAAGCAGAATTGACAACAAAAAACAGCCCTTAAGGTGTCTGGACAAACACAAACCTGTGTTATATGATAAGCTCCCGGAGAAAAAATATGAGTATAGATCCCCATTTACTTGAAATCCTTGCCTGTCCGGTCTGTAAAACAGAAGTCAAATTGACTTCAGACGAAAAAGGCCTCAAATGCATCAAGTGCCACCGCGTCTATCCCATAAAAGAAGACATTCCGGTTATGCTTATTGATGAGGCGACCATTGAACCTGAAAGACCAACCAAGGATTGATCCCGAAAATATCAAGAAAATACTTTTAATCAGACTGAGGCGGATAGGGGATGTCATCATGACAACTCCCGCCGTCTCGGTCCTAAAGAAAAATTTTCCTGAGACAGCGCTCTCGTATGTGATCGAAAAACCCTATGCGGATCTGATCACAGGCAATCCACTGATAACAGAGACCTTTATACTCCCCGCTCATGCACGGATAAAAGACTTTTTTTCTGTTGTCAAAAAAATCAGAAAAAAAAAGTTCGATGCGGTTATCGATTTCCACGGAGGCCCCCGGTCATCCCTTATGACCCTGCTTTCCGGGGCGGATATAAAAATCGGATATAAGATAAAATACAGACATTTCATCTACCACATCAAGCTCCCGAGAGGCCCCCAAACCGGACCCATCCATTCTGTTGAAAACCATGTCAATCTCGTGAAAACACTGGGCATAAAATCAGGCGCCATACCACCCCTCTACATCCCTTCCTCCATAGAAAAAGAAAACCAAAAAATCAAACACATAATGTCCCGACATAATCTGTCTGATTCTAAATTTATTTCCATGCACATCGGAGCGGGAAACAGATTCAGAAGCTGGGATATCAAAAATTACATAAAGCTGTGCGGCCTTTTTACTCAAAAATCGGGGGTAAAAGTGGTGCTCATAGGCGCCCTGGAAGATAAAAAGTCCGCAGATGCGATCATAAAAAAGACAAAATCCCCACCTTTATCTTCAGTAGGGGACTTAGGCTTGAGGGAAGTCAGAGACATTATCTCTCATTCATCCCTCTTTGTAGGCCCTGACAGCGGCCCCATGCACATCGCTGCTTCCACCGGAACTCCCATTGTGGCGCTTTTCGGCCCCACGCTTCCTGCAAACTTCGGTCCCTGGCGTGCGGAACATAAGATCATCCAGAAAAATCTTGACTGCCGTCCCTGCAGACAGAGACAGTGTGTGCATGAAGACTTCAGGTGCCTTCAGGGTATCACTCCGGAAGAAGTGTATGAAGCCGGCCTGGAGTATTTACAGAGAGAAAACTGACGGTTAAGGATTTTTTTTCTCCAGGTCCTCCATTACTTTGGAGAAGCAGATCAGGCCGCTGGGAATACAGGCTCCATATCCGCCGCCCGGATAGGTCCAGGCTCCGGACAGGTAGAGATTCTTGATGGGGGTTCTGTGATCGACACGTCTATTTCCTGAATTTTCCAGTGTCTGGTCCCAGCCGTAGATAGCGCCCCTGTAATTGCTTGTGAAGCGGACATTCGTCAGAGGAGTTGCTGCCACCTTGACCTCAATGGCGTCTCTGAGTCCTGGGAGGAGCGTCTCTTCCGCCTTATCGATCAGAATGTCGGTGATGCGCTGTTTTTCTTTATTATAGGCATCTTTTTTCCCCTGAAAATAATTCGCTTCAAATGTTTTCCAGTGGTCGTAACCCTGTAGTGAGATGATATTGAGCGTGTTTTTCCCTTCGGGTGAGTATCCCTTATAAAGATTGTCATACAGGGTCAGCCCGAAACCGGGATCAGTCATATCACTCTCAAGCATGGCTTTGTAGTCAGCTTCGATATCATAGCCAGTGTTATAGAAAATCTCAGTGTCCTTGATACCGACTTCTCTGAACAGATCTTTTTTCAACCCAAGCCAAATCTGGAAAGTCGAGGCACTCACGGAAAACGAATCCATTCTTTTCAGATAGGACTCGAGATGCTCCTTTTCATCCAGCATCTTGGTGAAGGTGTCAAAAGAGTTTGCATTTGAGATCACGAATTTACCCAGATATTCCTTCCCATCCTCGGTCCGGACTCCGTAGGCAGCATGGTTTTCAGTGAGTATTTTTGTAACTCTCGTGTTGCATTTTATCTCCCCGCCCTTGTTCTTAATGAGACTGGCAAAAGCATTGCTGATCTTTTGAGAAGTGCCGATGGGATAATATCCTCCTTCCTCCAGATATCCTATGAGCGGCATAGCATAATAGAACGTCGAAAGCTTGGACGGGGGGAGGCCAAAATATCCCCACAAAGCTGAAATAATGGTTTTAAGCTTTGGATCTTCGATGCGCTCATCAACCATGGCTCCCCATGTCCGGTTAAAATTTTTGAACAGAAAGGGAAATTCCTGAGGGAAGGTGTTCATGTCCACCTGGCCCCCGGAGTTTTGATATTTATTCAGGTCCTCGATAAGGCCTTTCATGTCCGCAAAAAGCCCTTTGATGCCTTCTTTTTCTTCAGGAAAATAATCCTGGAGGATCTTGATATAACCCGCGACATCTCTATAAGGGACTCTGATATCGTGTTCCGGATAAATCGTCCGGTACAGTGTTTTATGCGGAACAAATGTGATGTCCTGTATTTCCGGAAATCCGGAAATCAGGTTAGGGATTCCGTTCCGCAGGCCTACGGTTGTAGAATGAAGCGAGACATCAAACGTAAAACCACCCGGCCGCTTAAAAGCCGTGGCATACCCTCCGGGAATATACTTCTGTTCCAACACCAATGGTTTGAATCCCTGTCTGGCAAAGGCTGCCGCACAGCTCAATCCTCCCAGACCGGCTCCGATGATGATGGCATCATAGCTTCCGCTTCCGGGCTTCTCCTGATTTCCTCTGGGAAACATATCCCAATCCCAGGCTATGAGGGGGATACCGGCTAAAAAAGATTTGAGAAATTCCCGTCTCTCCAAAGTGATTTTAGACATGATGACGTCTCCTTTTTTGGTAACCCTAAATTACAATTTAATTAGAGAAGGAGTCAAGATATTCTTTGTTCAAGGTCATTAGGGGACATCCCCGTATAAGATATTTGAAGTTTTTAGTGTTCTGTTATATCATCCTTTTATTCTTAAAACGGAGAAAAAACCAAATGAAAATATCATACCTTGTGCCTGCCGCTATTGCCTCTTATCTGCTTTTCTCTATGGTCTCTATTTCAGTCAGCCAGGCAATGCTCGGGATCGCGTTCATACTCTGGATCATTTATATGATAAAATCAAAACAAAAAATTACATTCCCCGGCTTTTTCTGGGCTCTCCTTGCCTATAGTTTTCTTTCCCTTGTGGCCTGTGTCTTTTCTGATAATCCCGAGGTCAGTTTCATAGACAGCCGCGAACTGCTTCTGTTTCTCATTGTCCCGATGGTCTATACCGGCTTCCAAAAGATAAAAGATATCCGAATGTCAAACCTGGCCCTTCTTGCATCGGGACTGGTCAGTATCTTGTTTTCATTTTTCATCTTCCTGTTCAAGTATGAACCGGGAGAAAGGATATCCGGATTTATGGGGCATTATATGACACAGGCAGGACTTCTGCTTTTGTTTGCCACCCTGGCGCTCAGCATGCTTCTTTTTTCTCGTAAAAAAACAAGATGCCTCTGGGGCGCTGCATTTTTTGTTTCCTCCATAGCCCTTGTGCTGACTCTGACCAGAAACGCATGGGTCGGCCTGGTGGTCGCTGCCTTTGTGCTTCTGCTCCTCTACAAACCCAAGCTTGTGGCACTGCTTCCCATAGTCCTGGCTCTGGCATTTTTTGTAAGCCCGAAAAGCATTAAGCAGAGAGCGCTAAGCGTTTTCAGTCTGAAAAGCTACTCAAACGCCATTAGAATAGAATATATAAAAACAGGATGGGAAATCATAAAGGAATATCCTCTCTTCGGTACAGGGCCTGATACAGTGGATGTGATCTTTCAAAATCCCAAATACGACCTTTCAGAGGATGCCCGCAACAATGTTCATCTTCACAATAACATCATTCAGATCGCTGCCGAAAGAGGCCTTTTTACTGTTCTGGCATGGCTGGCATTTGTAATATGGGCTTTTATCTCCCTGATGAAATTGATCAGGAACAGGGATCCTTCCCTTTTCCCATTCACAGCCGCTGCTTTAGCCGGCCTCCTGGCTCTTTTTGCCGCAGGACTTTTTGAATACAATTTCGGTGATTCCGAAGTCGTCACTCTCTTTCTTTACTTGATAACCATACCCTTTGCCTCAGAAAGGATACTCAAGTTACAAGAAAAAAAATAGCCTGACCTATTCATAAAAAAATGGCGATGAGCATTTTTTGTTTTGCTATTAAGGAACTACATGCTTTTAAAAGAAAAAATGACAACTGAAATGTTTTTGTTCGTTTTTACTTTCATTTTGATCGCCATTTTTTTACCATATAGGCAAGCCGATCTTACTGCATCTGCTTCGTTACAGGATACTCGCGGTGAAGGACCACAGCTTCGCACACTGTGCCTCGCATCTGCAGCAACCTCGACTTGTGAATAATCCAGGATAGATATGGCAACAATACGAAAAAAGGTTCTTCTCTCAATCCTTTGTATGTTTGTTCTGTATGCTGTCTGGCTCTCTTTCCAATTCATAGGCTTTAAGGCTCATAAAAGTACAGTAGCGCCATCCCTTCCACTGGAGGCAAGAGGAGCCTATCATGTCCATTCCGCTCTCTCTGACGGCAAAAAAAGCGTGGAAAAAATCGCAGAAGCTGCGGCTCGAGCTTCCCTGGATTTCTTCATTCTGACAGACCATGGAAATCCCAATTATGAAAGCCTGAACAGCCAGGGATGGAAAAAAGGGGTGCTCATTCTGGCCGGAAGTGAGATCTCCGTAAGCAGGGGGCATCTCGTGGCACTGGACTTTGAAGCCCCTCCGGAAAACTTCTCCCAGAATGCGGAATCCGCCGCATACAGGGTAAGCCAGCTGAATGGATTCTCTATTATCGCGCATCCTTATTCGAAAACACACTGGACCTGGGGAAAACATGCCGGTTACTCAGGCATAGAAATCATCAATGCCGATGCCATGGTCAAAAGAAACTATATCTACCTCCTCGCATATCTTCCCGCTCTTCTCATCGAGCCTGAATTGCCCCTGTTGAAAGCAATGAGGTATCCTGATAAAAATCTCAGAAAATGGGATATGCTTACTAAGGATTATCCTGTGTATGCTTATTACGCTACGGACGCTCACCTGTTCTATAAACCACTTTTTTCCCTGCTCAGAATTCATGTGCCGCTAGAAGAAAAGTTATCCTCATCTTTTGAAAAAGCTAAAAACCAGATCTTCCGTGCTCTCCGAAACGGCTGTTTCTATAACAGCATCGATGCGGCAGCTCCGGCAGACGGCTTTCGGTTCTGGGCAGAGGCAGGAAAAAAGAGGATACATATGGGTGAATCCCATCTGTTTAACAAATCCATCTCTCTCTTTATTAAAACTCCGGATTCCAGCGCCTGCAGAACCGTTCTCATCCATAACGGGAATCCTGTACTCATTGACTCCAAAGACTCTGTCTCCTTTAACCCCATTGAACCAGGAGTGTACCGTGTGGAAGTCTATCTTCAGGAAAAAACTCCATTGAGCAAAAACTGCCCCTGGATCCTTTCCAATCCGATTTTTCTACAGGAGAAAACATATGGAAACAATCAATAGAAAAAGACTGGTCTCTATCATAAGAAAATTCAAAAACCGGCGAGTGCTTGTCCTCGGGGATATTATGCTTGACCGGTACACATGGGGAACAGTGGAACGCATATCACCTGAAGCTCCTGTTCCTGTCGTCCGTGTCGGCAAAGATACACTCTGTCTCGGCGGAGCCGGAAATGTCTACCAGAACTTAAAAAGCCTTGGTTCCTGCCCTGTTTTATTGGGAACAGTAGGAGATGATGAGAGCGGAAAATGGATCAAAAAGAATCTTGACTGTAAGAAAGGCATTTTCACGACAAAAAACAGGCCCACCACCACCAAGACAAGGATCATCGCGCACCAGCAGCAGATAGTAAGGGTGGATAAAGAAGTCAATGAATCTATATCCCAAGAAACAAACAACAGAATGCTCAAGTTCCTACAAAAAGAAGACTATGAAGGTATCGTGATATCCGACTATAATAAGGGCGTTGTCAATGAACATATCATGAAGGGCCTTCTATCCTTTTCCCGAAAAAGAGATATCCCTGTGTTTGTCGACCCGAAGATCGAAAACATAGCCCTTTTCACTCCCATCACCCTTCTCACTCCCAACCACTTTGAAACAGCGACTATTGTCAATCATCCCTGTGATGAGGACAAGGAAGTGGAAAAAGCGGGAAGGGAGATCTTTTCCCAGATATCAGTAAAATATCTGATCATAAAGCGGGGGAAAATGGGGATGACCGTGATAGATGAAAACAAACGGGCCGATCACATTCCCACCACAGCCAAGGAAGTTTATGATGTAACAGGAGCCGGCGATACGGTCATTGCTACAGCAAGTCTGGCTCTTCTCTCCGGCACGTCCATACAGGAAGCTGCTTTTCTGGCAAATGCAGCCGCAGGAATCGTGGTCGGGAAGATAGGTACAGCCGTGGTTACTCTCCAAGAGCTGTCAAACCTGATCAAAGAGTAACAGCTCCTATCTGCAGCAACCTCGACTTGTGAATAATCCAGGCTATATATTGAGATCCATCTGGCTCTTGTGAACCCCGCTCCTCTCTCTTTCTATCTGAGCCAAAACATGGGATGTGATATCGCCGGTGGGGTATTTTCTGTCAAAACAGGCCCCGCAAAATTCAGTCAGCTCCTTGTTTTCCACATGGACCGCTTTTTTTAGGGATTCAATGGACTGATAGATCACCCTGTCCGCATTTATCTTTTTTGCCACCTGTTCCTCGTTCAAATCCCTGGCAACAAATTCTGTGTATGTCTGCATATCGATCCCGTAGACACAAGGATGTCTCAAAGGAGGGGAATAGGAAGCAAAATACACTTTTTTTGCCCCGCATCCCCGCGCCATTTCAATGATGGAACGGGATGTGTTCCCTCTTACGATACTATCATCAACGATCAATACATTCTTATTTCTGAATTCCGAAGCAATGGGATTGAGCTTCTGCTTGATAGAATCCCTCCGTGACTTATCTGAAGGCATGATAAACGTCCTCCCGATGTAGCGGTTTTTTACCAGAGCTTCTCTATATTTTAGGTTAAGCTTCCGGGAGATCTCAATGGCAGCATCCCGCGCTGAATCGGGAACAGGAATGACCACGTCTATATCAAGGTCGTGCTTCTTTATCTCTTCTGCCAGAAGGCGCCCCAAGTTGATGCGGCATTTATACACATTGACTCCATCTATTATCGAATCAGGCCTTGCAAAATACACCCATTCAAAGAGACAGGGAGTATGTTTTTTTGTCTCTATCCTCTCTGAATGAAGTACCCCTTTGTTGTCTAAGAACACGGCCTGGCCTGGTTTTAAATCCCGTATCTTTGTGAAATTGGTTAAGTTCAAGCTGACACTTTCAGAAGCAAAGGCATAGGAAGAAAACCCGGCTTTTTCCCTTTTCCCATAAACCAGGGGCTTGATCCCAAAAGGGTCCCTGAAAGCCAGCATCCCCTGTTCCGCAATATAGGCGACCACCGAATAGCTTCCCTTTACTTTTTCAAAAACACTTTTCACTGCTTTGAAAATATTTTCGGGTTTAAGCGCCTTGCTGTTCTGTTTTTCCAGCTCACTTGCAAATATGTTCAGAATGACCTCTACATCGTTATCCGAATTTAAAATCCGGCGGGACTTTTCAAAAAGCTCCTTTTTAAGTTCCGGATAATTGATGACATTACCGTTATGGGCCATGATGATGCCGAAGGGCGAATTCACAAAAAACGGCTGGGCATCCTCGCCTCTGCCTCCCCCGATAGTGGGATAACGGGTATGGCCTATACCGATAGGACCTTTCAATCTTCGGGCATTTTCTTCGTCAAAGATATCATTGACAAGTCCGTTTCCCTTTTTTGTGTGGAATCGGCCGTCATACGTGATGATCCCTGCCGAATCCTGGCCTCTGTGTTGAATAGCCAGCATCCCCTGATAAAGATCCTCAAACACATCCTCAGAACCAAAGATACTGATAATCCCGCACATCGTCTCGCTCCATTAAAAAATAACTATGTATTATAACTTATAAATAGATTTTCGGGAAATTTCAAGCAGGCAGCATTTATGAATGATATACGCCCCGCCAGTATTGGAGTAAGTCCAAAAGTGTCTGTTCCATAGGCACTTCCGGAGTCCAAGATATCTCTTCCCTGATCTTCCTGTTTTCCCCCACTAAAACCGGAATATCGACTTTCCTTAGTTTAGTCTTGTCTTTTTTAATATCTATTTCGACCCCGGAATATTCCAAAAGCATATCCAATACTTTTTTTAAGGATAAGGCCCTTCCTGATGACACATTATAGATATGCCCTCTCCTGCCTTTTTTGATTAAAGAAAAATAGGCTTTAACCACATCTCTGACGTCAATAAAATCTCTCTCCGCCTCTATATTCCCTACTTTTATTATGGGGGGGGACAGCTCTTTTTCAATTCTTGCTATCTGACTCGCCCAGTCAGAACACACAAAATCAGGACTTTGGCCGGGCCCTGTATGAGGAAAAGCCCTGGCTGTAATGATATCCAAACCCTCGTTTTTTGAATAATACCGGCACAGGTTTTCCCCGCTCATTTTTGTAAATCCATAAGGACTCACCGGACGGACGGGGTCCTTTTCAGTCAAAGGCTTTGAATGGGGCTCCAGCAAACCATATACATCCGAAGAGCTGATAAAAAGGACCCTCGCCTTAGAGGCATGCTTTCTAACAGCTTCAAAAAGATAAAAGGTCCCCATTATGTTGACCTCAAAAGTCTCTTTCCTCTTTTTCCATGACTGCCCCACATTAGAAACAGCAGCCAGATGGATGATATACTCCGGTTTAGAGAATTTTATGGATTCCTCGATCTCCTTCTCGGAACGCACATCAGCCTTGTGCATGTGAAATCCCGGTGGATACTTACCAGGTTCCGGCTCGTCCGGAAAACAAATCCCAAAAAACTCTGCCTCTGTCTTACTTAACAGATCAAAAAGGTGATTCCCTACAAATCCTGTTGCACCGGTCACAAATATCCGCAATGTTAGACTCTTTCTCTCCAAAAATCCAGAAGGTCGCTCAGGGATTGAGTGAAGGGTATATTGGGTTCCCAACCGGTAATTTTTCTGAATTTTGTGCTGTCAGAAAGGAGAATGGGCACATCCGACGGCCGCAACCTATCCGGATCCACTTTGACCTCCACATCATCGCCGGCCAGAGAAAGGAGCTTATCAAGGATTTCCTTGATCCGATAGGCTTTCCCGGTTCCGATATTGTATACCTCCCCTTTTTCCCCTTTTTCCAGGCTTAACCAGTAAGCGCGCACCATATCTCGTACATCAGTGAAATCTCTTTGTGCATCCAGGTTCCCTACAAAAATAACCGGTTCCTGCCTTTTCTTCTCGATCAGGGCGATCTGTTTGGCAAAATTCGAGCAAATAAAGACATCTCCCCTCCGGGGACCGGTATGATTGAAACCCCTGGTCCTTACCGTATCCAACCCATAACTCTTGAAATACTGATAAGCGAGAAGGTCCTGGGCGACTTTGCTTACAGCATAAGGACTTAAGGGCCTTAATTGATTATCCTCTGTCATGGGCACTTCATCCGGATGGACGAGTCCGTATTCTTCGCTTGAACCCGCAATTTGAATCCTCGGGTAAATCCCAAGGCCCAGCACGGTTTCAAACAAATTTATTTCTCCTATGGCATTGATTGCAAACGTTTCCGAAGGACACTTCCATGAAGTAGGTACAAAACTCTGTGCTGCTAGATGAAAAATGCGGTCAGGCTTTATCTGTGAAAGGGCTTTCTTTAAAGAAACAATATCTTTTAAATCAGCCTCATAAAGATGTATCCTGTCCAAAATATGATGGATATTATCCCGGCGGCTTCTCCATCGTATGATTCCATAGATTTCCACATCTTTATGCTCTGATAATATGTAATCAGCAAGGTGGCTCCCTGCAAATCCTGTTATCCCAGTGATCAAAACTCTCATTAGGCCTCCTTTACAAGTCTCGCTTATTTCTCCTGTAGTATTCCCTATAAAATTTTTTGAACTCCGGATTTTTTCGTTTGACTTTCCTCCACCAATCCTCATTCTGTTTATACCAAAACACGGTCTCTTTCAACCCCTCAAAGAATTTTGTTTCCGCTTTCCAACCCAGAGAATGGATTTTCTTGCAGTCAAGAAAATACCTCATGTCATGGCCTAGCCTGTCTTTCACAAGCTCTATCAAGCTGGGGGGTTTTCCAAGCAGTTTCAGTATGTTTTCCGCCACCTCAATATTCTTTTTCTCTTCCTGAGCTCCAATGTTATACGCCTCTCCGATTTTTCCCTTTCTGAGAATACAGTCTATGGCCCGACAGTTATCCCTGACAAAAAGCCAATCCCGGCGGTTCTGGCCATCCCCATATAAAGGAAGTTTCTTGTTATCCAGTGCATTGGTTATGAATAAAGGTATGAATTTTTCCGGAAACTGGTACGGACCATAATTGTTGCTTGGCCTCACCGCTATGACCGGTAACCCGAAAGTAACATGATAGGAGTGAACCAGATGATCGGCCCCGGCTTTGGAGGCCGCATAAGGGGAGGAAGGATTGAAGGCATCTTCCTCGCTGAAAGAGTCCGCCTCTGTGCTTCCGTAGACCTCGTCTGTTGAAACATGCACAAAAAGTTCGGTATTCGATTTTTTTAAAGATTCCAACAGAACAAACGTTCCGAACACATCCGTTAACACAAATTCTCCCGCATCTAAGATCGAACGGTCAACATGCGTTTCCGCTGCCATATGCACCACGAACTGGACTTTTTTGAAGAGCTCGTCCACCAGCTCTTTATCCCTGATATCCCCTTTTATGAATGTGTACCTGGGGTCCTTTTCTATGTCCTTAAGGTTGTCAAGATTCCCTGCGTAAGTCAGATTGTCGAGGTTTACAATCCTGCACCGGCTGTACTTTTCGAACAAATAATGGATGAAATGGCTTCCGATGAATCCGGCTCCGCCAGTCACCAAAATTGTTTTATCATTCAGAGATCTCTCATCCATCTTTTCTTTTCCAGTCGTAAGGAATTTCATCTGAATGAGCACCAATCCTGTACTCATCAGGCTTTTGATAATCATAAAGCTCTGTGGGAACATTGATGACGACCGCTTCATTCCGGCTGACACACATCCACCCGTGATAGACCCCTGGGGGGACTTGAACCAAAAGGGGATTGTGCTCGCCTATATAAAACTGATTGATTTCTCCAAAAGTAGGGGACCCGTCCCTTCCGTCATAAAGAGCCACTTTGATCAATCCACTCACGCAGGCGATATGATCAGTCTGCTTCTTGTGCATATGCCAGGCCTTGACAACATCCGGGTACGTTGTGGTCATATAGACCTGTCCAAACTTAAGAAAAACATCATCGTCACAACGGAGGATTTCCATGAGCCTGCCTCTTTCATCCGGAATGACTTTTAGCCTTTTTGTCTTGACCCCTTTGATCATGTCTTCCTCCTTTATGAAATTTTTCTCGTACTCTATCAAAATCCGCTCAAAGACGCTTACCGAATCTCTATCACACTTTGATCGCCCACGGTAAATCTGTTCACAAAGGGTTTAGTGGGGCACTTACTTATCCGGACTTCTCTCCCTATCAGACTTTTATCGATCCTGCTTCGAATATCAATGATTTCACTTTTTTCAAGTATGATACTGTGCTCGATTTCAGTCCCTATGATCTTGCAGCTGTTTTGAATGGAGGTAAAAGGACCAATATAGGAATCCTGTATCAGTGTGTTCTCTCCGATTATCGCAGGTCCCCTGATGACACTTTCTCTCACGACCGCTCCCTTCTCCAGTACAATCCGGCCCTTTACATTCGACTTGTTATCCACATCCCCGAGAATCCGGCTGGGAAGGGACTCAAGTATCAACCGGTTCGCATCCAGAATATCATCTATTTTACCTGTATCCTTCCACCAATCCCTTACTTTATGTGATTCGACCCTGAATCCATTGTCAATCAAATACTGGATGGCATCCGTTATCTCAAGTTCATCCCTCCATGAGGGCTTGATTGATTTTACAGCCTTAAAAATCGTAGCGTCAAACATATATACCCCCACCAGAGCCAGGTTGCTGGGCGGGTCTTTGGGTTTTTCAACCAGGTTGATCACCCGTCCCTGATCAAGTTCGGCCACACCAAACATCTGAGGGTTTGGCACCTCAGTCAATAAGATCAGGGAATTCGGCTGGCTCTGGACAAATCTGTTCACCAGGGATTTAAGGCTGTCCTTAAGGATATTATCACCCAGATACATAACAAAATTCTCGTTTTGTAGAAATCCTTCGGAAATCTTCACAGCATGTGCCAAGCCAAGGGGGCTTTTCTGCTCAATGTAAGATATGTGAACGCCCCATCTCGAACCATCCCCCACAGCTCGCTTAATCTCATTCTTTGTCTCTCCGACCACAATCCCTATCTCAGTGATCCCTGCTTCTCTCAGTGCCTCAATCCCATAAAACAACACAGGTTTGTTTGCCACAGGAACCAATTGTTTCGCTTGAGTAAAAGTCAGCGGCCGGAGTCTTGTCCCTTTACCACCGCTCAGTATGAGTCCTTTCATTTCACACCTTATCCATTCCTAGAATCCAAATCCTCCCAGAAAATCCTCTGTTTTCCCGATACCGCCCAAAACAAGGGAAAAAGCAAATTGAATCTCTGGTTCGTCTCGATAATACAAGACTCTTAGGTCTGCTGTAAAATCAAGACACTGATAATGGTATACTAAAGAGACTGCAGAATAAAGCAGCTTTTTTTTCTGCAGGTTATAATCGACCTGGGATTTTGCCTCCAGAGAAAGCGCGGGTATTTTGCAGCCTCCGTACACACTTATCTGGTGTCTTGCCAATAATGTTGATTCTCTGTAAGGGTTTACGCTTTTATACCAGTTTAACCTAAAAAACCAATCATCATTGGGTGTTCCTATGTTAGCTCCCATTCTTATTCTTGATAAAGTCCCGTAATAAGGATTCAAAGACGCAGAGGCATCCAGATTGTACTTTCCTGAAGGGTAATACCTGAGGCTTGCGTTTATATCCGAGAATTCGGGAATCTCTCCGTTCACCTGATAAACCCTCAGGGGCCCATCCTCAGGGGTCAAATAAAAAGTCTGGCTTAATCCCATGGACAGGATCTCCCTGGGCATATCATTTTTCTTTACTAAAAAACGGTTTGTCAGGCCGTAACGGATATAGTGGTTCGTATAAAAATAAGTAGCTGAAATGATCCTTTCAGAACCTTCTACCGGGCTGTCAAAGCGATAAGCTATAGAAGGTTCGATAATATGCTTTAATTTCGGCTTGTTGTTTGAATCATAATAGACTTTACTGAATACAGGGCCTAGAAATTCCATATTCAAAGTGTAATTATTTACAAAGACCGGCTCATCCACGATTTCCTTTGTGCCTTCTTTGTAGCTCTGTAAATAATACACAGCATTTGAGGAAAAATCTGAGTTGAGTGTAAACCATGAAACACTGTTAAAGGGAAGGCTTAGTTTCGGATTCAATGTTAAATACTGGGATTTTTTCTGAGTGCCGTCTTCATAAGCAGAGTCATAACCATACTCCCATGCTTTAAAACCACTAGAAAAAGATAAATAGAGAGGAGAAAAAAGTTTGATTTTCGAAGAGCTGAAAGACAGCTCGGGCTTACTGTACTTGATTATTGACCTATCCGCCTCCCTGAAATAGGTCTCAAAACGAGACACGCGGGCATTGAAATTAAAATAGGACCAGGATCTGGTTATGTATGCTTCTGAACGCTTATTCGCCACTACAGCTCTATTAAAGTTATTATCAAATTCTCTCAGAAAATCAAAAGAACTCTGATAGTCAACATCCGCCGTCAGTTTAAACTTAAAGGGAAGGGGATTTGAATGCTTCAAACGAATAATATAGGCATCTTCTTCAACATCCTGGTAATCAGGATTGTTGGACCTGAAATAAAACAGATCCATTTGACCCTGCAAATTCTGAGAAAAAAGATATCTGTACTGAAGGCCGCCTCCAGAACCGCGGGCAGAATAAGAATTAAAGTTAATTGTGGCATCCATGTTTCTTTTCATAGCCCAATAAAAACCCTGTTCAAAAATCATCCCTTTATTTGCTGAATAACCTATATTCGGCATTAAAAAACCTGTGGCTCTCTCTTCTCCAACCGGGTATTTCATATAAGGCAGATAAAAAACAGGTATTTTCTTTATGGAAAATACAGAATTCCACATCTCAATATAATCATCCTTTTTATAATTTGCCTTTGTGCAAGAAAATTTCCACCTTGGGACTTCCTGAGTGCAGGATGTGATCCATGCCTTTTTTAATCTATAAAAATCTTCACTCTCCCTCTTTACATGTTCAGCCTCATAGGTAATGGTGGGTTTCACTATGGCATGCGCCTCTTTCAAATCCCCTTGAGATGTCTCAAGGTTGATGTTTATCTGTTCCACACTTATGACTTCCCCTGGAAGATGAATAGAGACATTCCCTCTGGCTATGATATTTTTTGTTTCCGTATCCAACTCCACCCAATCGGCAAAAAGTTTGATATCTTTATAATGGATCTCAACATTCCCGGATGCCGTAATCTTCTCATTGACTCTCTCTTTGTACTGAGCAATGACTCTTATCTGGGACTGATTGTCTTCCTGAGCTGGAAAAACAAAAGCTGAGAGGGCCATAAACAGGAGGATTACTGATAAGCAAAAAAACTTTTTTTTAGCCATTTAAAATAAAATTTAACACAACCCCCTGTACAAATCAATACAGCGGGCTTGACAGGTATCCGGTTTCAACCGATAATGATTTC
>CAZSZS010000106.1:0-23984 GCA_964611275.1 uncultured Eubacteriales bacterium | reverse complement strand
TGCGTTTCCGGGGAAACAGTGCTTTCCTTTGATACAGAAAACGGCTTGATCGATAACACGATTTACGGCATCACTGAAGACGAACACCATGATATCTGGATGAGCTCCAACAGGGGTTTGATACGAATCAAACGCAACGAAATCCTCAAATTTATCCAAGAAGAAATCACTTTTATCCATTCCGGCTTTTATAATGAAACCGACGGCATGATCAGCCGCCAGGGAAGCCGCCGAGGCCATCCTACTTTGATCACATCATCATCCGGCCTGCTTTACTGTGCCACGAACAAAGGGATAGCTGTCATGGATCCCGGCAGCATACCCATCCAAGAACAACCGCCTGCCGTCCTTATCGAGGATGTTCAAGCGGATGGTCGATCCCTTGTCATAAATGAAGAAAGGATCGTGCTTCGTCGTAAACCAGCTGTATTGAAATTTCTTTTTACGGCGATTGATTTTTCCGCGCCTGAAAAAATCCGCTTTGAGTATCAGCTGCAGGGAAAGGACAGGCAAGTCAAACACATTCTTCCCGGTGAAGACCGGAGTGTATCTTATATAGATCCGGGTGCAGGTCATTATCGATTCACGGTCAGAGCTGTAAACAATGAAGGTCTTCCTTCCGATACCATCCGTATGATCGAGATCGAGATCAAATCTCCTTTTTACAGGACCAAACCGTTTTTTGCAGGAGTGATCCTTTTAGCCCTTGTTTTGACCGGAGGCGGAATAGCTCTTCGTAAGAGAAAGAAAGCGCGCAGACTGGCTGACAAATATAAGACTTCAGGGATCGATCCCGGACGGATGGATGAGGTTACACCCAGGCTTCTTCGACATATGGAGGAAGATAAGCTCTATCTGGATCCAGGACTTACCTTAAAGAAGCTGGCAAAGGAGCTCAGGATTCACCCGAACCACCTGAGCCGGATCATCAATGAACGTTTCAGCCTGAGCTATAATGATTTTGTCAACAGATACAGGATCGCCGAAGCACAAAAGATGCTGTCCGATCTTCAGAATAAAGATATGAATATCCTGGATATCGTCTATGAGGCCGGATTTTATTCCAAATCTGTGTTCAACACAGCTTTTAAAAAATTTACGGGAAAAACTCCCTCTGAATACCGAAAAACACAGCACAAAAAATAAAAAAAACGTTCTAAATTGCAATTAAGGACGATTTTGTCTTTTTATTCCGCTATTTTGAGTGCGAGATGATTGAAAAGAAACTTTTACAAAGGAGATAAGAATGAAAAAGACAAAAGCTTTACTCATCACCGTATTGTTCATCGGGCTGATGGCCGCCCCCGCATTTACCTTTGGGTTCGAAAAGAAAGCAGAGGAAACCTTTGATGCGAAAAAGGAAGTCCGTATCAAATTGATACTGGGAGACTGCCGGCTTGAAAAAAGCTCTGACAGTAAGATTCATGTCCATCTTGTTTATGAATATGACCAGATGAAGAATTTCGAATTCCGGATGGAAGACAGAGGACGTTATATCAATCTGGAAGAAGATCTTGAGGGAAGAAACAACGACGGCTACTCCAGGTGGACCGTCGCTGTTCCTGACGATACTGAGATTGAGTTTAAGAGTGCCACTGGAAATTTAAAAATTCAGGGTTTAAGCCTTGAAGTGGATGCCAGCACCGGTACCGGTGAGATTGATATCATGGATATAAAAGGAGAGCTTGATGTCAGTACCGGAACCGGAGATGTTCTTTTGGAAAACTGCACTGGTGATATCGAAGCCTCATCCGGCACCGGAAATGTTCATGTCAGAAACTGCAAGGGCAATATCGAAGCCTCATCCGGCACCGGAAATGTCAAGGCCGCTGGCATCACTCTTGAGTATGAAGGAGACTTCTCCTCAGGAACAGGCGAGGCTGAAGTCGAATTTCCGGATGGAAAAGATTTTGAACTGACTATCGCCTCAGGAACAGATGATGCTGTGCTGATGATGAAGGGAAAGCCCATAAAGGGATACTTTGAATTCAAGTGCCACGCCCGACGAGGAAGGATCGTATCTCCTCTGGCTTTTGATTCAGAAAGAGAAGAAGGAGAGGGCGACGATATCTACCTTATTAAATCCTTCACAAAAGAAAGCGGCACTCCCAAGGTCTATATCAGAACCGGAACCGGCAGAGCCAAGCTGGTGAAGTGAGATAATTTAAAATCTTTTCGTTTTTAAAGGAAGGATAAAACCAAGAATTACGTGTAGTCAAAGAAAAAGCACAACCATTTAACGAAATAAACAAAAGGAATCTCTATCATGAAAAGGAAAACAGTCTTGATTCTCTGTTTGCTGATGAGTCTCATCATTATTCCACAATTCTCTTTTGCTGACCCTCAGTCAGACGAGGGCCGACCGTCAAATTCTACTCAGATTCTGAGTCCAGGTTCGGATGATCCCCTGGAATTGGAACTGTACCTGGACGAATTTATAAAAGTAAAAATGGAAGAAGATCACATCCCAGGTCTGGTTTTTGTGATGGTTAAAGACGGCGAGATTTTTCTGAGCAAAGGATACGGTTATGCTGATGTGGAGAAAAAAATCCCAGTGGATCCCAGAGAGACAGTATTCCGGGCCGGTTCGGTCTCGAAATTATTCACAGCGACCGCTGTGATGCAGCTCTATGAACAGGGCAAATTAGATTTGAATAGGGATGTTAATGACTATCTTGAACTTTTCAAACTGAAGGAAAATTATCCTGAACCGGTGACTGCGTACAATCTGCTGACCCATACAGCCGGGTTTCGGGGATGGGCCATAGGGATATACACTCGAAATGAATCTGAAAGGAAACCCCTGGGGGAATTTCTGGCTCACAACATGCCGCCATGTTCTCTGCCTCCTGGAAGTGTTATCAGCTATTCAAACCACGGTTATTATCTTGCCGGCCATCTGGTTGAGGCGATATCTGGTCTCTCTTTTGACCAATATGTAGACAAATATATCCTTTGTCCCCTGGGAATGAAGAAAAGCAGTTTTGTGATGCTGGACCGGCTTGAACCCGATAGGGCCCAAGGATATTCTTACTCAAATGGAGATTACCGCGTTGTCACACGTGAGTACACGATACCCAAACCCTCTCCAGCAGGCTCTTTGATCGCAACCGGAGAAGACATGGCCCGATTTATGATCGCTCATCTGCAGGGAGGAATTTATGGGGATCAGCGAATCCTGAACGAAAGCACCTGCTGTGAGATGCAGAAGCAGCAGTTTGTCAATGATCCCCGGCTGCCGGGAATCGGCTACGGATTCTATGAGTATGAAGACTACGGTCAGCGGGCTCTTATGCATGACGGCGATGTGTCAGGTTTTTCCAGCCGTTTGTTTCTTTTGCCCGAGCACGATCTTGGCTTTTTTGTCTGTGACAATGTCGGCCGTTCAATATTCCGCATGGAACTGACGGATTATCTGATGAGCCGTTATTTCAAAAAGCCGGAAAGCCTCCAGCTTAAGAAGACAGCTAAAGACAACAAATCTTTTGACAAACATATGGCCGGGAGTTATCGATCTACCCGCATCGGACTGGATTCCTTTGATAAACTGTCCTACACCGGAGCTGTGTGGGAGGTTTCTGAAGATACAGTGAACTCCTGGATTGAAATAGAGCCGGGATTGTTTCAAATTCCTGACAGCTCCATCCGGATTGCTTTTCGCAAGGATGAAAAAGGAAATGTCAAATATCTCCATATGGATGCCCAGCAGATGCCCATCTCATATGAAAAGCTTGCCTGGTATGAGAATTATTTGAGATTTACCCTGATATGGTTTAGCCTATTTGCGATTTGTTTCCTCTGGATCGGTGTGGTAAGGCCCATAGTTAAGAGAATCCGCGCCAGGCGAAAGGACACTATGAAAACGTCGCGTCCTGTCAGGCTTGCAGAATCACTGGGGGTCATCATCAGTGACATCTATCTTGTTTTTATCCTGGGATTTACGCCTGCCTTTATGATGAATGAAGAACAGATCGGTTTTGGTGTTCCCTGGGTGATCAAGGCTTTGCTGGTCCTGCCGATTCTCAATCTGGTTCTTACTGCAGTTTTTATTATTCTTTTCATAAAGAGCTGGAAAGACAAATACTGGGATTTTAAAAGACGTTTATCCTATATCCTGATGATCTTACTTTTTATTGGAGTTGTTTTCTACTTGAATTACTGGAATCTGCTCGGTTTTCAGTATTAGAAGTCCGGTTCATTCTCTACCGGCTCTTATTATTCACACGTTTTTCTGATAAAATTGGAAGAATTAAAGTAAGGAATCTTAATGAAGAAACTTTCAATTATCACCATTTTGTTTCTTATAGTAACAATAAACATTTATGCACAAAAGGAAGACTTCCCCAAACTCACCGGCCCTTACCTGGGACAGAAGCCGCCTGGAAAGATTGCGAAAATATTCGCACCTAAGATCATCTCAACAGGGATGAGTGAATCGGCCATTGCAGTAGCCCGGGACGGCAAGGAAATATTTTACACAATTCATGCCGGAAATTCTGAAACCATCATCACCACAAGAATTGAAAATGGCTGTTGGACCGCTCCAGAGGTGGCCTCTTTTTCCGGAAAATATTTAGATGGTTTTCCTGCCATGCATCCTAATGGCTCTAAATTATATTTTCATTCCTACAGACCTCTTGATAAAGATACACATATTGCCGATGTGGTCAATATCTGGTTTGTTGAAAAGAAAGGTGCTGGATGGAGTGAACCTAAACCTATAGGGCCCCCATAAATGGAGATGGATTTGTATGCTGTCCGTCGGTCACAAAAACCGGAACTTTGTATTATTCCAAAAAAACCGAGGGTGGCGGTGAAAAAATCTATCGGTCAAGATTTGTTAATGGAAAATATATGGAGCCAGAAGAACTTCCCTATTAAGTGAACAGAGAAAGAGAACAATATCATGCGGTCATTTCACCGGATGAAAGCTATTTGATACTGCCGCGCGGAAATTATTTGGTTTCCTTCAGAGATGAACATGATCACTGGAGTGATTTGATTTCTATCGGAGACGCCGTCAATAAAATGAGCTCCGGGGGATGCCCGTCTATATCCTCTGACGGCAGGTACTTTTTCTTTATAGCTTATCCCCACGTCAAATGGAACAATTACTTTGAAAAGCGGCATGATTATGAGGATCTTAAGGAAAATAACCCTTAAACATCCGGCTTCTGAAAGAACCGATATTTTCTGAGTGGATACCACGATTATTGAAAAATTAAAATCTATAGAATTTTAAACCAAAAGATAATCTGTAAATAGATTGGTCAAAAGTAAAGGAGACTTATTATGAAGCTAAAAAAACTGATGTGTGTTATCTTTGTTTTTTGCCTTATCTCTCAGGCGAACGCTCAGGATATCTTTTCTGCCGCGGCAGAGGGAAATCTCGAGAAGATCAAACAATTGATCAGTGAAAAACACGAGCTTGTCAAAGCAACTAATGAAAGCAAAAAAACCGCTCTTCATCTTGCAGCGGAAAAGGGACATCTGGAAATTGTCAAATATTTACTGGAAAATGGTGCGGATATCGATGCAAAGAACAAATTTGAACTCACTCCGCTTTTCAGTGCTGCGGAGAATGGAAACCTTGAGCTGGCAGAAATGCTTATAGAGCACAAAGCGGATGTCAATGCTTTCAGTCAATTCTTCGGAACAGCTCTGCACCGTGCTGTTTACATGGGGCATCCCGAGGTTGCAAAATATTTATTAAAGCAGGGGGCGGACGTCACAGCTCAGAACAGCACCGGAACAGTCCTGCATACAGCCGCGATTCTGGGGAGGCCAAACCTTGCCCGGTTGCTTATTGAAAGCGGGGCGGATGTAAACAGTAAAAATTCCGGGGGCATCACCCCGCTGTATTATGCCGTTTCCACAGGGAATGATCGATCCAGTAAACTGGCCATGCTGTTTATCAACAGCGGCGCAGATGTCAATGCCGCGGATAAGGACGGCACTTCTGTATTGATGATGGCTGTGCAGCAGGGTTATCCCGAGGTTGCAGAGCAATTGATCGAGAAGGGAGCAGACAAGACCATTCAAAGCCTGGATACAGGACAGTCTTTGCTTCACTCTGCTGCTATTTATGGGTACGGGGATGTGGCAGAGATTCTTATTCAATCAGGATTGGATATAAACGCTCGGGACAGTGCCGGGAAAACTCCCCTTTATTATGCCTCAAGGTATGGTCATAAGACAGTTACCGATCCTCTCATAAAGGCAGGCGCTGAAAAAGAAAAAGGCGAGAGCAATTTTGGGGATTCAAAATATGTAAAGGAAAAAATGAAAAAAGGGGAAGCTTATATCTGGCTTCTCAAGAACCGAGGCTATGTGATCAAGACCCAAAACCACCTGTTTATATTTGATAATGAAGAAACCGGCAGAAAACCGGATACGCCTTCTATCGACAACGGTCATTATTCCCTTTCGGAATTAAAGGATCAGAAAGTACTGGTGTTGTATTCCGCGTATCATGCCCATGGCGGACCTGGTGAATTCATTCATACACTGGAAGATTCCCTGGAAAATATCACCTATCTTCATTACAAGGATGACCGCTGGAGAAGCGGGGAAAAAACCCTTTATCTCAAAGGGCGTGAGACCCACAATATTTATGGGGCGGAGATTATCACTATGGAAGCACATGAGATCTATGGAATGGGTTCGCTGGGTTATCTGGTCAAGGTGGATGGGCTGACCTTTTTCTATTCTTCCTTTCCTACATCAAAATCAGAAGAGTTTCAAAAAGAAGTTGATTTTATCGCTGACCAGACGGATGTGTGTGACTTCGCGTTTATAATGGCTATGCCTGATGAAGGCGAAGCAAACAGGGACACTATTTTAGAAAAGCTAAAACCGAAGGTGATGCTACCCATGGGTCATAAGAGTACCCATAAATATTTCCAGAAGTTCACAGAAAGTGCAGCGAAAAAATTTCCGGAAATCCGGACCTACTGCCCCGTGAATCCGGGTGACAGATTCCATTATGAAAAATAAGAGAAGAAATTAATGGGGAGCATGACGTTTACTGGCCCTATGTTTCAACGGATAAGAGATGCTTGTTTTTTATCAGTGATATAGCTAACGGCAAGTGGCACTATGATGTTTACTGGGTGGATGCGAAGGTTATCGAAGAGCTAAAACCAAAGAAATTGAAATAACTGAAAAATCAAACCGAACACACTCAAATTATTTGATTTTGATATTAATGCTGAATTTTCGTATTCTCTGGAATTGCTCCAATGATTAGCTAATGGTGAGAAATAAAATTTCCACCCAAATAATTTCTTAAATACATGGAGGTGTAATTTGGATATTCTAACTGTATTAAACTGCCAACTGAAAGGCAAAAAGCTCAGAAGAAATATGAGAAATTTCTCAATAATTTGCATTTTGTTCTTGTTAGTCTTTATTGTTTATTACTGCAGAAATCCTAAGGAGAATGTGACTCTAACCTATTTAAGAAGTGAGCAAACTTTCGCTCCAAATCTCACGATCCAGATTGGCCTGGGTGATTTGGATGGTGATGGTGACAAAGATATAATTGGTCAGCATTCTGTTTGGTTCAATCAATCAGGACCCATTGCCAGATTTGGCAGCGCTCCGACGATCGACGGAGTGTTCGAGGAAGGGGAGTGGGACGATGCGGAAGTCGTTCGAGCGGGTGAATACCAACGATTCAGGATCAAGCACGACGGCAAAAATCTGTATTTCGCGCTTGTCGGTGGCGGAGGGGACCTCTGGTTTAACAAAGATGCGGGCCTGCATATTCTGCATTCCTCGTCTCAGTTAGGATCTGCAGAATACATCAAGTCGGACAGTTCGGTTCAATCCCTTAGTAAGCCGTTCGACTATAGATTATGGTATGGGATCTGCAAAACCGATCAGCGGCTGAGATTCAGGAAGAATTGGCTGGTTACCTGGCCGAGAACGGCTGGGTGGCGAGCATTGCGGCACTTGGGAACATAAGAGAGACAGAGTTTGCGGTTTCATTCGATTGGTTAGGGGTGACTGATGGATCGGAACGCTTTGTCAAGATACCGGGCATTTATGTATTCTCCGGCTTGCTTGTTACTCGGGATGATCCGAAGGCAGAAAAGTTTATTGAAAAGTTTAAAGCAATGTCTCAGGAGGAGAGGAAAGCGAAGTACCCCACCCTATATTGGCCTTCGGAAAATATGCCGAATAGTGCAGTAGGCAGCGGCCGTTCTCTCAAAACATTAAGTCTTAATTCGACTAGCTGGGGCGCTATCTGGATTGATCTTGAGAATCGATCTAAGGCGAAACAATAGCGAGCTGTATAGAATTCTAGGTTCCAACTCTAAAGGTACTGGGAATTTGGATTTCTGGGTAAAGGATGTGAATCATGAACACAAAACCATTTTTTGTTCTATTAATGTTATTCATCTTTTCAATGGGAAGTTTGAGTGTACAGGCAAAATCGGATGATTTCCCCGAACTCACCGGCCCTTACCTGGCTCAGAAACCGCCAGGGGATATTCCGGTATTAGATCTCAAAATAGGCTTTTGAACTATTCCGATTTAAAAAAGAAATTGGTTGATGAGCCCATATATGACAGGGGAACAATTTACTGGGTGGATGCCAAAATCATCGAAGAATTGGAACCAAAATATTTAAACTAATGGAGGATTTATAATGAAAGTAAGAACAAAAAAAACGGAAAGAAAAACAGCTGTAAAAGTTCTGATTTCAGCAATCACATTGCTGGTCATTATTATGCCCGGCTGCCGAAAACGAATGACTGTTCCAGAAATTCAGACCGTGCTTCGTAAGCCTACCGGCCCCCATGCGGTCGGCAGCCGGTATTTCTATCTGGCAGATAAGGGCCGACCCGATCTCATTTCACCGGATCCTGATGACTATCGGGCCGTATCGCTGCAAGTTTGGTATCCCGCTGAACCAGGACCGGATGATCAGCCCATTCTTCTGAATGATAGAAGGTTGATTGAAGGTTACGTGCAGGAGGGTGCGCTCGACAGTACAATTTTAACCGAGTGGGCCATGGAACCGACGCATTCTTTTCTCAAGGCCCAACCAGCCAAGACCAAAACGCCTTTCCCGGTCATTCTTTATTCTGCGTCCGGTGTGATCAACGCCAATACGTTGATGTCGGAAGAGTTGGCCAGCCACGGCTATGTTGTATTCGCTATCGGTCATCCTTACTGGTGTGAGTTTTACTTCGATGCCGAAGGGGAGACCACTCCGTTTGATAAAAACAATGAATATTACAAACAATTGTGGCAAGAAGAAGGATACTGGCGTGTACTTAAAACTAAAAAAGAAATAACCCTTGCCAAAACCCTGGAAGAGAGACCGGATCTGTATAAAAATCTCAACCAGGTCATGCCCACCGAGGTCAGCGACCTTCACCTCTGGGCGGAGGACATCGCTTTCGTCGTGGACCAATTGAAGGAAATGAATTCAGGGACGGGTTTCTTTAAGGGAATAATGGATGTAAACCGCATCGGCGTCATGGGTTATTCCAAAGGAGGGGCGGCCGCCGGACAGTACTGCCTGACTGCGGATGATCGCTGCAAGGCCGGGATCAACCTGGGAGGCTTTATGTTCGGCGATATCGCAGAGAAAAATTTGAAGAAACCGTTTATGATCATAGAACATATTGAGCCTTGGGCTCCGGACGGCATCCCTATAGGTGAATTGTTTTTTACAAGGGCGGAAAACAGCGCTTATATGATCGCGATCAGAGATGCGCTTCACGGCGATTTTGTCGATCTCACTCTGGGGAAAAAATACATCAAACTGGACGGGATTGTCGGTCCCATTGATGGAGAAAAATTATTTAACATTATGGAATATTATGTGCGGACTTTTTTTGACAAATATGTCAAAGGCATTAACGATGTGGTGATCGAAGATCTTTCAGCCACCTATCCGGAAGTCATTTTCAAATCCCGAAACACTGAGTCTTGATTCGACGATCTGGGGCATAATCTGGATCGATTTTTGGGATCGAAAAGAGGCGGCACAGTAATGGATTGCCGTTCAGAATCGGACGTCTGTTTTCACCCTGGCAGCGGCACCCTACTGACCGCCCGTCTAGATTTTCTTAACAGCCCAGAATTCAAAATATAAAGGAGTTTATCATGAAAAAAATGATGATGATATCATTGATATTGTTTATGACTTTGCCTTGTTCTCTGATCTTTGGTGATTGTTTGTGCTCATCACAACATTCAGAGAAGGAAGATTTATCCAAAACTCAGGTTAGTTTTGACAAACGATTTGACGATGTGAGGGCCCGAATAATCAGCGAAGTCTCTGAAGGAAATGTTCCCTCTCTTTCTGTTGCGGTGGCCAAAAACGGCAAGGTTATATGGGAAGAAGCATTTGGGTGGGCGAATAAGGAAAAGAAAATAAAAGCAACCCCGCATACCATGTATTCATTGGCATCTATTACAAAACCATTTACCGCAACCGGATTAATGGTCCTTGTAGAGAGAGGGCTTGTTAATCTTGATAATCCGGTGAATGATTACCTCGGAGATTTGAAATTGACTGCATATGAGGGAAATGCCAAAGATGCAACGGTAAAACGTGTTTTGAACCATACATCAGGGTTGACTGAATACTATAACAATTTTTTCGAGGATGAACCTTATTCTTGTACCAGTATTGAAGAAACAATCAGACGGTACGGATTCCTTATTACACCGCCGGGAGAGATTGCTCAATATTCAAACATCGGATATGGAATAATCGGGTACATTATCTCAAGGATATCCAAAAAGAGTTATGCCCAATTTATGAAAGAGGGAGTCTTCCTTCCACTGAATTTATCACATACATCGGTTGGGATAGAAAAAGGCAAAGAAAAGTATGCGGCAGTTCTTTATGACAAGCGGGGATGTCCCATCCCATCTTTTATTACCTCCACTCAGGCTAATTGTGATATTTATTCAAGCGGCCATGATTTGATTCGCTTTGGTATGTTTCATCTCAAGGATCAGCTCACTGATCAGAAGCAGATTCTAAATGATGATGATCTTCAGAAAATGCAAACTGAATGGGATCCGAATGCATTGTATTTAGATGATTATTATGGTTTGGGCTGGCTTATTGATGAAGAATGGAATGGATATCATGTTGTTTATCATGGTGGAGGCGGGGCCGGTTCAAATACAACGCTCTTCTTAATTCCATCAGAAGATCTTGCCGTAACAGTTCTCTGCAATGCGAACAGTATGATTCCATTTCGAGTTTGTGATAACATTGTATCCGTGCTCTTACCGAAATTTGCCGAGAATTTAAAAAAAAGAAGACAGGCGGCAGGGGAAAAAACAGAGAGACGTAAAGGTGATATTCCGGCGAAATATATTGGAGAATGGAAGGGTAAAATCAAGACATACGAGGGAGACATAGGTGTCAGTATGCTCATTCAAAAGGATGGAGATTTTCATATCAAACTGGAAGGACAACTGGAGACCCTTGTAAATAATGTCAGATACAGCGATTTTAATATTAATGGCATCTTTAATGGAAAAATCCCAACCAAAGACAACGAACGGTATCCATATTTGGTTCAGCTATTTCTTATTTCACGCGGTGACAGGTTGAGCGGGAGAGTGACAGCCTCCGCATATAGAGACGGATATGATGCATATAATCTCTCCTCCTGGATTGAATTGAAGAAGTAATAATTGTTCATAAAAAGGAATTATCGGAATGAAAAAAATATTTGCGGTTATCTTTGTAATAATGGTTATGGTCACAGGCGTTATGGCACAGGACAAAGATATCCCTGTGATTCAAGTTCCCGAAGGTCAGTGCAAACCTGTCTTGCTTGACGGCATCATGACTCCCGCTGAATGGGATGATGCCCTCAAGGTCAAGATCCACGAGCGCATTGATCTTCTCGTTAAAGTCAACGCCGGACATCTTTTTTTGGGCTTAAAATTCAGGGATGCTGCCGGTGTGATTGTGGATCTCTGGCTTACTTCAGATGACAAGACTGTCTATCAAATGCATTCCTCCGGACAATTGAGCGAAGGCGTCATCAAACTACCGATCGAAGAGGGTCCTGCTGATCTCTCAATGGGGCACACGACGGATTGGGATGCCAACGAAATCAAATCGTACCAAAAGAAGAAAGATGAATGGGTGGCCGCCGGAAGACCCGGGGGCATGGAGGCCTACAGGAAAGTGCTTTATCCTTCAGATGGGAAAGAATTTCAAATCATGTTATCAAAATTTTCTTCAAACACTCTCAAACTGAGATTCAAATCCGGCGATCCTGAAGGGTTTGTCACTTATCCGGAAAAGAGCACCTTGTCTGATACGGACAATTGGCTGGAACTCGTTTTGCCTGAGGATTTCCCCAAGCTCACCGGCCCCTACCTGGGGCAGAATCCGCCGGGGATGGCGCCGGAAATCTTTGCACCGGAAATCGTATCCACCGGCATGAGTGAATCGGCCATAGCGGTCAGCCCTGATGGAAAAGAAATATTTTATACAATCCATGCGGGAAACTCGGAAACCATTGTCACCACCAGACTGGAAAACGGCAGCTGGACCGGCCCGGAAGTAGCCTCCTTTTCCGGAAAATACCTGGACGGTTTTCCCTCCATGCATCCCGATGGCTCAAAATTGTATTTTCATTCCTACCGGCCTATGGATGAAGGATCAAAAATTGCCGATGTGGTCAACATCTGGTATGTCGAAAAAAAAGGGAATGGATGGAGTGAACCGAAACCCATAGGCCCTCCCATCAATGGCAATGGATTTGTCTGCTGCCCGTCTGTCACACAAACGGGAACCTTGTATTATTCCAAAAAAGTAAAAAACGGCGGTGAGAAAATTTACCGCTCAAGGTTTGTGAATGGACACTATATGGAGCCGGAGCCGCTTCCGCCGCAGGTCAATAGGGAAAAAGATCAATTTCATGCGGTGATCTCACCTAATGAAAGTTACCTCATTCTCCCCCGTGAGAATTATCTGGTTTCCTTTAGGAGTGAAGATGATCAATGGAGTGATTTAATCAGTCTGGGAGAACCGGTCAACGAGCTCAGATCCGGATGCTGCCCGTCCATTTCCTCGGACGGAAAATATGTGTTCTTTGCGGCCTATCCCTCGATTGAGTGGAAAAATTCTTTTGAGAAGCGTCGGTCCTTCGCGGAATTTCAGGATATAACGCTTAATCATCCAGTTTCCGGTCGAACCGATATTTTTTGGGTGGATGCGAAAATCATTGAAGAATTAAAGCCAAAAGAAACAAATTCGATTTCCTACAATGGGAAGATACCTTCTGAATTCGACTGGCGGGAGAAAAACATCATAACCCCGGTGAAACATCAAAGGAACCTGGATTTTTGCGGCATCGATGATTTCTGGTTTGTGTATGGTCTTTTTCTTTTTTCAGATCCTCTGCCGCCGGACCAAAATATCAGACAGGTTACCACAGACCCGGCTCCTGACTATCATGTCAAATGGTCCCCTGACGGAAAAACCCTGGCATTCACATCCCAGAGAAGCGGAGAATCGAAAATATGGATGGTCCCGGCCGCAGGAGGCGATCCAGTTATGCTGGAAACAGGCTTATCGGGTGACCATCACATCTCCTGGGCTCCGGACAGCAGGCGTATTGTCTTTGATGCCAGGTATCAGGGCAGACCCAATCTTTTTACGATATCCCTGGATGGCGGAAAGCCGAAAAGGCTCAGTGAAGACGGGGCCGTTGACTTTCATCCTTACTGGTCCCCTGACGGTTCACTTATCGCCTTTGCTTCATTAAGAAGCGGGAATACGGATATCTGGATCATGCCTGCACAAGGAGGCCGACCTATTCAACTGACAAAGGATAAAGCCGGAGATCAACATCCGGTCTGGTCTCCCGACGGATCGAAGATTGCTTTCTCTTCCAACCGGAGCGGCAATTATGATATCTGGATCATTTCAGCCTCAGGAGGGGAGGCAAAACAGCTTACTTTTTATGAAAGTCGTGACGACCATGTCAGCTGGTCTCCTGACGGAACCAGGATCGCTTTCATGTCGGAACGAGGCGGGAAAAGGAATATCTGGATAATCTCTGAATCTGGAGGCGAGCCGGTTCGCTTTACAGAAGAATCGGATAACTCGTGGCCGTCCTGGTCTCCGGATGGGAAACAGATCGCCTTTGCTTCAACGCGTGCAGGTGAGAATACGGATATCTGGATAAAGATTGTTAAAAAGAATTAAAATCTAAGGAATTATAAAGGAAATGAATTATGAAAACAAAACCATCTCACGCAGCAAGGGTGGCAGCAGAAGTGTTATCTATCGATCTGAATTTACGGATAGTGAATACGAAAAACCAGAAGTGTAAATGAATTTATTGATTCGAACGTAATAGATGCCTACATAAAAAGGAGATATAAAAGTGCCTGCCAAAATAACATCAAAATTGCTTATTGCAACTTCAATTTTTCTGCTTCTTTCGGCTGCAGCTAATGCCCAGAATATCCATAGCGCTGTGGCACAGGGGGATTTAGAGGAAGTGAAATCCATGCTGGATGCGGATCCTCTCCTTGTGAACCGGGAAGACGCCGCCGGCCGCACCCCCCTGTTCATGGCTGTCAGTAGGCGTGATTCAGATATGATAAGGCTTCTGCTGGACCGGGGCGCGCTGGTGCGCGTGGGAGACAGCAACTTGAGATCACCCATTCACTATGCCGGCAATACAAATGATACGAGCCTTGTAGCCCTGCTTCTGAAACGGGGGGCTGTCGTCGATACCCGGGCCATAGGCGGCGCGACACCCTTGATTCATTCTTCCCTGTTTGATCGATTCGGGATGAGTCGGTTTCTGGTTGATCAGGGAGCTGATATCAATGTTCAATGCAACGCATTGACCACGCCCCTCTACTTTGCTGTATTCAATCATAACCTCGAATATCTTACCTATTTACTAGATGCCGGGGCTGATTGCGATGTTCCTGATTTCCTCAACCGAACGCCTTTGTTCGTCGCTGTGAGAGACGGCTACATGGATGTCGTGCGGCTTCTCATCGATCACGGCGCTGACTTTCGGTTTAGGGATGGGTTTATGGACTGGAGTCTTCTCCATCTGGCGGCCATTCATGGACGTGGAGAGATCGCGGCCTTCCTGATTCAAAAAGGATTGGATGTAAACGGAATCGATGCCCGAGGATGGACAGCCCTGGATTATGCCCGCTTCTATCATCATGATTCCACTGCGGATATTTTGAAAGCATCCGGAGGCACCGCGTGCCAGTCAAGTCTTTCGGCTTTCTCAAAAGACTGGATGCAGCGGGAGTTGAAATCCGGGGAGGCGGTTGTCATCAAGCTGCAGAACGGAGGCTGGGGGATTCGTACCAGTCAGCGACTGCTTGTTTTAGGGTATTCGGAGATTGGCCATCGTTCGCCGGATGCGTCCGTTCGCAATGGATATCTGACTGGTGATGAAATGAGTGATATCCCCTGGTTCTGTTTTGATATGAATTTTCATCCTTCGGTTGCAGCCTATTCCCTCCAGGGCCGCACGCCCCTTTATTCCATGCAGGATCGTGTGAAAGATCTCACCTTTATTCTGAATGAGAATTGGGATCGATATTATACTCCCTTTGAATTGAAGAAGGCCTGTTTTCCCGGGCCAGAACAGCCGTTGGAATTCATGGGGATGAAGGTGACGGTCATCCCATCCTATGGGAGCAAAAAGGGGATTTTTATTGAATGCGATGATCTGACGCTTTTTTGGCTTTCGGGGCTTTCCGACGATTATGTCACTTCGAAGAAAGATCTTAAAGCAGTTGCATTCGTAAAGGAGCGTTTTCCTCATATTGATCTCCTGTTCCTCGGCACGCCGGACGGTATCGGGCCCGAGAAGGGAAACGGCATCCGGGAGACCTGGCTAGAATCCACGGATTTGAATGCCGGAGCCGTGTTTTTCCTGGGTAAAGAGCCCCTCGAAAGAAGGATACTGACCCAGATCAAACAAAGAGGACAGGATCAATCCAATACATTTTGTGCGGAGAATCCCGGAGACATCTTCTTGGTTGACCAAGGAACCGTACGCAAAGGTTCACCCAAGCCTGTTGCGGATGTTTTTAAGGTGATGGAGCTGGCGTCCGGCAGTAGGATAGATGCGCTTTGGCCAAAGTTCAAGGTTTCGGAAATACCTGTTCTTGTCTATGACGGCCTCAACACGCACCTGTTTCATTACAGGGAAGCACTTGATGGTTTTGTGCAGAACGAAAAAGATCCAGAGGTATGGGTTTACAAAGGACAGCATCCTCAGGTTCGGGGGAATTCCATAGTCCGTTTAGACGACGTTTGGATGGCGACGAGTGTGCTCAGCGCCTCCTCTAGAAGGACCGGAGAAAAATATGATTTAAAGGATATGGCCGGCATCATCGTCCATGAGCAGTTTCATATCTTCCAGAGAACCCATCACCCGCAGTGGCGGCAAAATGACGGATTGCTCCTTCGATACCCGGAAGAGACAGCCGAAGCCTTGCTTCTCAGACGAATGGAAAAGGAAGCTTTTAAGAGAGCGGTTGTTTCAGAGGAACGAAAAGAGATTGTCGGATGGGCAAAGCTGGCGCTGCAGTTCAGGGAGGAAAGGCTTGGCCGGGCGGAGCCCCCATTTGCTCTTTATGAGAAGGAACTGCAGCTGACAGAGGGACTGTCGGATTATATTGAGCGCAGGGCCCGTGGATTGGACCCTCTCAATGCTTCGAATATCACTAACGGCATCGCACCAGCCGGGGTGCGGGACCTCGGTTATGTGGAAGGAAGGTGGATCGCCATGGTCATGGACAAGCTGAATCCCGGCTGGAAATCGCAGCTGGAACAGGACGATAGTCTCTATCTGGAAGATATCTTGAAGGCGGTCCTTGATGAGTCGCCGGGCCCGAAAAGAGTCTTTAAAGACGCGGAGATCGAGACGATGAAAGCGGCCGCAGACGCAGATTTCAGTAAATAGCAGGCGAGAAAGAAGTCCGAAATCGAGAAATTCTTCGACACCCCGGGCTTTCGGATCGAGATCCGTTGTCCGGACAATCCTTTCGTCATCAGGTTGTTCGAACCGCTGGAGATGGAAATCCTGGATGACGGCGGAGTCTATCACAGACTTGTCTTTATGGCCGGCAATGAAAGGGGTAGTCTGAGGATAATGAACCATCCCTGTCTGACATGGTTTAACGATTCGTTCCGGGTGACCCGGTTGATTATCAATGGATTGAAGCAAGCGCCAGAGAGTATCGAAGGCGAGAACAAATTGATCATAAAGGAAAACAGCATTTCCATTAAAATACATTACTCGAGGTTAAGCATAGACAAAAATCGCACTATTATTGACCTATAAGACAAATGATATTATCGTCCGCTTCGGTAATGGGTTGATGCTAAAATCATAGATGAGTTAAAACAAAAAATTAATAGGAGGTTTATTATGTTTGCCTGCAAAGCGATGAAAAAAATTTTGCTGCTATCAATATTGGTTTTTGTCTCTTTGACCATTACAGCCACAGCAGAAGAGATTGTAGAAGCTGCTAAAAACGGTGACCTGGAAACCGTAAAAGAAATTCTGGCCCAGGACCCCTTAAAATTAAACGCACTGGATGAGGAAAAGTACACGCCCCTGCACTGGGCCTGCATGCGCGCTCACTGGGATGTAACTCAATACTTAATTGAACAGGGAGCGGTCCTGAATATTCAGGGCGGAGACGGAGGCACTCCTCTTAACTGGGCGGCACATCATGATAATGTGGAGATCGTCCAATTAATGATTAGAAAAGGAGCCAAGCTCAACGTCCGAAACAAGTGGGGTATGACCGAACTTCATACGGCTATCTGGAGAGGGAATATACATGTAGTGGAGTATCTGCTCGATCAGGGATCAGATCCTTTGATCAAAACCAATGAAGGCTGGACAGCCATGCATTATGCCTTTCGTTCCGGGCACGATGATGTTATCGAGCTGCTGGAAAATAGAGGTATTTCGCTAAGAGTACAGGATAATAACGGAAGATATCCCCAGCATCTCTATTTCAAGAAACCCAATGCCATCGTACTGCCAGTAGAAATCCTTGACGAGTATCTTGGTAAGTATTTTTTAGGTGATTATTTGATGCTTGAAATCTGGCGCGAAGGCGAACGGCTGAAGGTCATGGAATTCGGTCCTGATGAGATCTATCCAGTGGCAAAAGATTACTTCTATTTCAAACAGGCGCCCTGGACTCTGATATTCACAAGGGATGATAGCGGCAGCATACTTCATGCACAATTATCATTCATCAGGCGGTCCTATACTATTATCAGGAAATGAATACAGGCAATAAAGCTAGATTGAAAGGGAGGAAATATATCATGATTAAGGACTATTTTATGAAAAAGAAAGTCCATTCATTAATGATTTGTATACTTGGAACAGTTTTGTTGATCCATGGTGCCAGGAAAGATGATTTTCCTGTTCTCTCTGGCCCCTACCTGGGCCAGAAACCGCCTGTAGGGGAACCTATCGTTTTTGCGCCCGGAATCGTGTTGAGCGCCCATTGCAGCGCGGCGTTTAGCCCCGATGGGAAAGAGGTTTACTTTGAAATGGGGACTAAAGATGCTTACTCGACCAAAATTGGTTACTCTAAGATAATGAATGGAGCATGGACAAAACTAGAGTTTGTATCTTTTTGTAAAGAAGATACTTATCAATCCGGAAATCCATTTATTACTCCGGACAACAAAAAGATGTTCTTTACATCTTTCGCTCCGATTCCAGATATAAAGAAAGAACATCGTGAAAATATCTGGTATTCTGAGAGAACATCGTCGGGATGGTCAGAACCAAAGCCCGTCAGCCCTGCTGTTAATGCTTTAAGAATACACTGGAGCCTATCAGTTTCAAGTAATGGGACTCTTTACTTTCCAGGGAGACGCCTCGATATGGATGATTCAGGGGGGATTTATTATTCAAGACTCATTGACGAAGAATACACGGTGCCGATAAAAATGGGCGAAGAAATAAACAGGCCCGGCGCCATAACCACATGTCCCTATATTGCACCGGATGAGTCATTCTTGGTCTTTACCCTGATGGGGAAAGAGCCTGAAGATGGAGGGATATTCATAAGTTTTAAGGATAGAGCAGGGAATTGGCTGCCGGCTGTAATGCTTGAAGGAGGAAGCATGGAGAAAGGGGGGCTGAGCCCTAAGGTCACTCCCGACGGCAAGTATTTGTTTTATGTAAATGGAGGTATGTTCTGGATGCCGATCAAGGAACGTATTGATGAGCTGAGACCTCAAGAGTACTGACCATCAAGAACCGAACACAGTGAACTCAGACCGAAAAATTTGAAATAATTCGATCTTTTTTCCCCTCTTGTCAACCTTTTTTGTGTCAATGGCGTTTTATTAATATATGTAAATTACATAAAAGGATGCCGCTCATGAAAGAGTTAACCGTTCTCGAACAGATCATTCTTTCGGTCATTTTGTCTCAAAAGGATGGGGCTTATGGTGTTTCCATTCGACAAAAGATAAAGAAAATTGCTGGGAAAAACCTGAATTACGGAACTCTCTATAATAATCTGGAGCAGCTTCTGCGTAAGGGCTATGTGACTAAAACCAAAGGTGAGTCCATCCCTGATAGAATAGGACGTCCCAGGATTTTCTATGCTTTGACTCCGCTTGGGAAAAAGGCACTGCAGGAAGCTTACAAACTGCATGCATCCATATGGAATATCATTCCGGATTTTATTAAGTCAACAAAAACATGAAGAATAAAAATCATAAGAAATTTGTTCAAAACAAACAAGAGAACCGCTCTCAGCAAAAGAAGCATCTCCCAAAGATTCCAAGATGGATCCTCTCTTTGCTCACTCACTATGAGCAGGAGTATTCACTGACGGGTGACTGCAGCGAGGAGTTTCAGCAGATCGTCCGGCAAGAAGGAAGAAAAAAAGCCATACTCTGGATATGGAGACAGGCCCTCTGCGTTCTTCCTATGGGCATAAGGCGTTCTCTTAACCACGGAGGGACCATGTTCACCAATTATCTCAAGGTCGCGCTTAGAAATATCAAAAGACACAAAGCTTTCTCGTTCATTAACATTGCGGGTTTGGGGATCGGATTAGCCATATCAATTCTTATCCTGGTCTGGGTTCAAGATGAGCTGAGTTATGACCGATTTCATAAAAATTCAGAAACGATCTACCGCATTTATGAACAATGGGTGCTTCCGCAAGGCACGATCCCCCCGTTTGTCCAAAGCCCCTATCCTCTGGGGCCTGCACTGAGTGATGATTATCCGGAAGTTGTCGAATCCATGCATCTGTCCGTCCAATACAGCAACCTGGTTGAGTGCAAAGACAAACGGTTCTATGAGGATAGATTTGCTTTTGCTGATGACAACTTCTTTACCATGTTTTCGTTTCCACTCATCAAAGGGAATCCAGAAAATGTGCTTAAGGATCTCAACTCCTTAGTGTTGAGTCGATCAATGGTGAAAAAATACTTCGGAAATGAAGATCCTGTTGGGAAAATCCTTAGAGTGAACACAAAGCATGACTTTATAATCACAGGTGTTATGCAGGACATACCGCATAATTCTCATATCCAAGCCGGTTTTATTGGAAATTTCGAGCACCTCATTGCTGACGGCTGGTCAAAACGATGGGTAGATCACCAGTACTATACTTATGTGCGGTTGAGGCCTGATACAGATGTTGGCGCGTTAGGGACAAAAATCAAAACTTATATCAATGATAACCAGAAGGATCCGACAACGATCCACATCGGACTTCAGCCCTTGAAAGATATTCACCTGCGCTCCAATTTTAATTATGATCTGGGTGGCACTAGCCAGGGGAAGAATGCGTATATCACTATATTCTCACTGGTAGCGATTATGGTTTTATTGATCGCCTGTATCAACTTCATGAACCTGGCTACGGCTAAAGCGGCCAACCGGGCAAAAGAAATTGGGATCCGCAAGGTATCCGGCGCCTCTAAAAGCCATCTCATAAGACAATTTACAGGTGAAGCCTTTTTTATGTCTGTCCTCGCTTTCTTTTTCTCTTTGCTCTGTATTGGTGTTTTACTTCCTTTATTTAACAGCTTGACCGGAAAGAGCTTTACATACGGCTCGATCTTCAGCGGTTCAATGCTTTTTATGTTTTTTGCTTTAACTGTTGTCACGGGACTCCTGGCAGGAAGCTATCCTGCTTTGTATCTTTCTTCATTTCAGCCCTCAAGCGTACTTAAAGGGAAACTGAGGACAGGAGCCAAAAGCCGGTATTTCCGAAGGGTCCTTGTTGTTGTACAGTTTGGCATAACTGTCATTTTGGTGATTGGGACATTCGTGATCCGAAGCCAACTTGAATATATGCAAAACAAGAACCTGGGAATAAAGAAGGACAACATCGTTTATATAAAGATGCAGGGAAAACTCCTTGATGACCATGCTGCCTTTAGAAACGAATTGATTCAAATTCCGGGAATAACAAATGTATCCACATCATCTTCTCGCCCTTCAAAAATTTCCTGGGGCACTACTGGAATGGATTGGGAGGGGAGAGATCCGGATCAGAGAATACACTGGACCGTTTTATCGGTTGACTTCGAATTTTTCGACACTTTTGGTTTGGAATTAACGGAAGGGAGGGGCTTTTCGCAAAAATTCACGACCGATACAAATACAGCTTATATTATCAATGAAACCGGAGCGAAAGCTCTTGGTTACGAAGAAGCTATTGGAAAGAGATGCAATCTATGGGGGACCGAGGGCAGCGTTATAGGTGTTGTGAAAGATTTTCATATCAGTTCATTGCATGAAAAGATCAGCCCTCTTATCATGACGGTACACCCCGGCTGGGATTCCTTTATGTTCCTTAGGGTTAACTCCGAGGACATAAAGGGTGTTATTACACAAGTTGCGCGTGTCCATCAAAGTATGAATCCGGACTATCCTTTTGACTATAGGTTTTTGGATGATGACTATGACAGCCTTTATCGCTCTGAAGAAAGGACAGAAAAGCTGTTTCAATACTTATCTGTGGTCGCTATTTTTGTCTCCTGTCTCGGCCTTTTCGGATTATCATCCTTTATGGCAGAGCAGCGCACTAAGGAGATCGGCATACGGAAGGTTTTAGGGGCTAATGTACCGAGCCTTTTAATGCAGCTTGTGAAAGATTTCACGAAGTGGGTTCTTTATGCTAATCTTATTGCCTGGCCGATCGGTTATTTCACAATGCAGCTGTGGCTTAACAATTTTGCTTATCGGACCAATATGGATTTACGGACATTTATTTTTGCGGGCGTCGTCACTTTGGTCATTGCATCTGCCACTGTGGGCTACAAATCATTGAAGGCTGCCACAGCCAATCCCGTTAACACTCTCAGGGATGAATAGCCTCTTTGAAATACCTTATTTAGGTTATGATATTATTAATATTGGGCGGATCCAGATAGCTACAAAATAAAATTGAATTGAAAATCATTTATAAGAAACTTATATTTAATTCAGATAGTTTAAAGTAAAGGGAATAATGAATAAAACTGAGATTTGAGAGGAGTGAATATGTTTTTAAAAAAAACCATAATTGTTCTTACCTGTGCTGTTTGCTTACTTGTTTTGCCGCTTGCTTCTGCGGAGATCCATGAGGCGGCTCATTCCGGGAATTTAGAAAGAGTCAAAATTTTGCTGGAGGATCAGCCGGATCTGCTGGAGGCCAGGGCAGATAACGGGGGGACTCCTCTTCATTACGCAGCTTATGGGATGCAGATCGAAGTGATGGACTTCCTGTTGAAAAAAGGGGCAGATATCAATGCCAAAGACAACGAAGGAGACACACCACTTGTTTGGGTCGTAGCCAACGGCAAAAAAGACAGTGCGGTTTATCTTCTGGAAAAAGGAGCGGATATCAACAGCACAAACCAGAACGGCGTGACACCTCTTATTATTTCAATCACCCGGAGACAACCGGCCATTATGACGCTTCTTCTGGAACAAGGCGCTGATCCAACCCTCAGAAATATTAGTGATTTCTCTCCTCTCCGAATCTCTGTTCTTTTTGAAAATCTGGATGCTGTCAAGCAGCTTCTTTCGCATGGAGCTGACCCCTCGGAAAAATATGAAGAAGGGGCAACCGCCCTTCATATTGCCTGTACGGAAGGACAATCTCAAATTGCTGAATGGCTCATAGAAAAAGGAGCTGATATTTCTATAAGGGATAGCTCCGGTTATTCCCCTTTTCATCTGGCATCATTTTACGGCCAGACAAAAATCTGTCAAATACTTCTTTCTAGAGGCGTTGATGTCAATGCATCCAGTCCGGAAGGAGACGCACCTCTTCATGGAGCTGCTTGGGGAGGATTTATCGAAACAGCCGAACTTTTGATCGATGAAGGAGCGGAAGTCGATAAAGGAAACAAACAGGGATTTACTCCTTTAGATTATGCCTTAAAAGCAGGCCGGGACAACACAGTAAAGTTATTGAAAGACAAGGGAGCTGTCTCTGGGCAAAAAACCGATTCAAACCGTATCAATAACCGTGGTATTGCATCCATAACCCCTCCCGAGTCAAATCCTGTGACAATGACTGTGCTTTATGACAATTATGTCGAGGGCGAGGGAACACGTTCGGCCTGGGGATTTTCTTGCCTTATTAAAGGGACGGAAAAGACCATTCTCTTTGATACCGGCGGAGAAGAAGAGGTGCTTCTTCACAATATCGAAAAATTAAATATTGATCTAAGCCAGGTGGATATGGTTGTTCTCAGCCATATTCATTGGGACCATGTCGGCGGTTTGTCAGCTGTCCTGGAAAGGCATCCCGGTCTTCCAGTCTATGTGCCTTATTCGTTTCCTTTTGAATTTGTTCGCCGGGTTGAATCTATGAATAGCCCAGTCATTCCTGTCAACAAGCCTGTCCAGATCTGCCGGAACATTTATCTGACAGGGGAGATGGGTGTCGGGATCAAAGAAATGTCGCTTATTTGCAATAGCGGCCAGGGA
>CAZSZS010000105.1:0-21995 GCA_964611275.1 uncultured Eubacteriales bacterium | reverse complement strand
ATAATCCTTCCGCATTTTTCACAAAAAAAATGGTAATGAGAGGAAGTGTCTCTATCATAACGAACCTCTGTACCTGTTAGATACAAAGGCCTTACCAGTCCTTTTTTTTGAAATATACTCAGTGTATTGTATACCGTTGTCAAGGAAATCGTTGGAATCTCTTTTTTTATAGCTTTGAATATCTTTTCTGCCCTGGGATGTGTTCTGTTGTCTTCAAGATAACTTAAGATTTTCAATCTTATGTATGTCGGTTTTACGTCTTCTTTTGCTAATACTATTTGTAATTGTTTTAAATTTGTATTCATTTTAATTTAAATGATACTTATTTCTTACTATTTTGTCAATGTCGCTTTATTATTCATAAAAACCAAGGGGAAATAGGGTGTTTTCTTTGACCCGGACAGCTTCATATGATATAACCATGTCTAAAATCATTTGTGACTTAATGCAACACGGCACTCTCATACTAGAAGACGGCTCAGAGTTTAGAGGCATCTCTTTTGGCAGTACCATTTCCACATCAGGTGAACTCGTTTTTAACACCGGCATGGTGGGCTATAATGAATCTTTGACTGACCCCAGCTATAAAGGTCAAATACTTGTCCTGACTTACCCCTTAATCGGAAATTACGGAGTGCCTTCAAAACAAAGAAAAAACAATTTATATATATACTTCGAATCCGAAAAAATTCATGCCTCAGGTCTCATCGTGTCAGATTACTCAAATAAATTCCACCACTTCGAGGCAGCCCAAAGCTTGTCATCCTGGCTGATAGAAGAAAACATACCTGCCCTGACCGGAATAGACACCAGAGCTTTGACCAAGATTCTAAGAGAAAGAGGAACCATGCTGGGTAAGGTCATCCTAGACGGAGATGTGGACTTTTATGACCCGAATAAAGACAATGTTTTAGAGAAAGTGAGCGTAAAAAAGCCTGTTGAATACAATAAAAAGGGAACCATCAAACTGATCCTTATTGACTGTGGTGTCAAAAACAGTATCCTCCGAAGCTTTATAAAAAGAGACTGCTGTGTTCTCAGGGTTCCGTATGATTATGACTTCTTCTCCCATTCTTTTGATGGGATTATCATTTCAAATGGGCCGGGAAATCCGAAAATGGTAAAACAAGTCGTCGGAAGGGTAAAAAAATGCATGGAAAAAGAAATCCCTGTTTTTGGAATATGCCTGGGAAACCAGATCCTGGCCTTAGCTGCCGGAGCCAACACCTATAAACTCAAATATGGGCACAGAAGTCAAAACCAGCCCTGCCTCCAAGCCGGAACCAAACGCTGCTATATCACATCCCAGAACCACGGCTTTTCTGTTGATACAAAGTCTCTTCCCCCTGATTGGCTGCCCTGGTTCACAAACATCAATGATAATACGAATGAAGGAATCAAGCACAGAACACTTCCTTTTATGTCAGTCCAGTTCCATCCTGAACATTCGCCCGGGCCAGTGGATACAGAATTTATTTTTGATGAATTCTTAGAGGTATTGAAGCCGTGAAAAAAGTCCTTCTGCTCGGGAGCGGCGCACTGCAAATAGGACAGGCAGGAGAATTCGATTACTCCGGAAGCCAGGCCATCAAAGCACTTAAAGAGGAAAAGATCACTGTCATCCTTATCAATCCGAATATCGCCACGATCCAAACATCAGATTACCTGGCAGATAAGATATATTTTCTCCCTGTAACTCCCTATTTTGTCGAGAAAGTGATACAGAAAGAAAAGCCTGAAGGGATCCTCCTTAGTTTCGGAGGACAGACAGCGCTCAACTGCGGAGTAGAGCTATATAAAAAAGGAATTTTTAAAAAACACAGAGTCAAGGTCCTGGGCACTTCCATAAAATCAGTGATGGATTGCGAGGACAGAAAACTTTTTTCCAAACGTCTCAACAAGATCAGATTAAGAATTCCCCGGAGCGTCGCTGTTAACTCTTTGGAACAGGCCCTTAAGGCAGCTAAAAAAATCGGTTACCCTGTGATCGCTAGGGTCGCCTATGCACTGGGAGGATTAGGCTCAAGCCTTTCCTTTAATGAACAAGACCTCAAGAGAAGAGTGCTCAAAGCCTTTTCCTTTACTCAACAGATCTTGATTGAAGAATACCTGGAGGGATGGCAGGAGATCGAATATGAGGTAGTGAGAGACGATCAGGATAACTGCATAACCGTTTGCAATATGGAAAATTTTGACCCTATGGGGATCCATACCGGAGAGAGTATTGTGGTGGCTCCCTCACAAACACTTAATGACCGCGAATACCATAAACTGAGAAAAATCTCCATCCAGGTCATACGTCATCTGAACATTATCGGTGAATGCAATATCCAATTCGCACTGAACAAAAATACCGGAGAATACAGGATCATTGAAGTGAATCCCCGGCTATCCCGAAGCAGCGCGCTTGCCTCAAAAGCGACCGGGTATCCGCTCGCATTTATCGCTGCCAAGCTCGCCTTGGGATATTCCCTTATAGACCTACCCAACTCCATCACAAAAAGAACAAAAGCCTGCTTTGAACCAGCCCTGGATTATGTAGTGGTCAAAATACCGAGATGGGATCTGACTAAATTCAAACGTGCGTCAAAAAAAATCGGAAGCGAGATGAAAAGTGTGGGCGAAGTCATGGCCATTGGAAGAAACTTTGAGGAAGCCCTTCAGAAAGCACTGAGAATGCTGCAGGTCGGTGTGTACGGACTGGTATGCAATGACATGCATTTTAAAAATTTGAAAAAAGAACTTAAAAACCCCACAGACAAACGGATATTTGCTATAGCCGAAGCCGTAAACACTGTTCCTATCAAGGAAATCCAGAGACTCACTCAAATAGACCCATGGTTTTTATATAAAATCAAAAACATTGTTGCCCTTCACCGAAAACTGAGCGGTTCTGCATTTCATCATCTCCCTAAAGAGCTTCTTCTCCACAGCAAAAAGCTCGGCTTCTCTGATAAGCAGATCGCCCTGATATTTGGAAAAGAAGAACTGGACGTCCGTGAGCTGAGAAAAAGGCACTCTCTTTATCCGTCTGTCAAACAGATCGACACGCTGGCTGCCGAGTATCCTGCCCGGACGAATTACTTATACCTTACGTATAACAGCAGGGAAGATGACATCGAGTTCACAGATAGAGACAATGTCATTGTTCTCGGTTCGGGTTCCTATAGGATCGGCTCTTCCGTCGAATTCGACTGGTGCTGCGTGAACACAGTCATTAGCCTCAAGTCCCTTGGATACAAGACCATAATGATCAACTACAATCCTGAAACCGTAAGTACTGATTATGATATCTGCCATCGCCTTTACTTTGATGAACTGAGTTTTGAAACAGTGGCAGATATCTACGAAAAGGAGAATCCAAAAGGGATCATCATTTCCATGGGGGGGCAGATCCCCAATAATATTGCCACCAAATGTGACCGGTACGGACTCAATGTGCTGGGAACCTCACCCAAAAATATAGATAATGCGGAAAACCGCCATAAATTTTCCTCGCTTCTGGATAGGCTCGGTATAGACCAACCTGAATGGAAGGAACTCACAGACATCAATGCAGCGAAAAGGTTCGCTCAAAGTGTGGGATATCCCGTCCTTATCAGACCAAGTTATGTCTTAAGCGGGGCAGCCATGTCCGTGGCGTTGAATGACAGCGAATTAGTGGACTATTTGCGAAGAGCCTCTGAAGTCAGCCCTGAATACCCTGTCATCATCAGCAAATTCATTGAAAATGCTAAAGAAATAGAGCTTGACGGAGTGGCAAAAAAAGGGGAGCTTTTTGTTTATGCCATATGCGAACATGTTGAAAATGCCGGGGTGCATTCCGGGGATGCCACCATGGTCCTCCCCCCTCAGAGAACCTATCTGGAGACGACACGCAGGATGAAAAAAATCACAAGAAAAATCGTGAAAGCTCTTGAAATAAACGGGCCGTTCAATATCCAATTCATAGCCAAAGACAATACGGTTAAGGTCATAGAATGCAACCTGCGTGCCTCAAGGTCCTTCCCTTTTGTTTCAAAGGTATTCAAACTCAATTTTGTTGAACTGGCAACAAAACTCATAATGGGATTAGACCTTCCTGCGATCGATAAATCCTGCTTTGAGCTGGATTATGTGGGAGTGAAAGCTCCTCAATTCTCATTCACCCGTATAAAAGGGGCTGACCCGGTGCTCAGCGTTGAGATGGCATCAACAGGAGAGGTGGCCTGCATCGGAGATAGCTTTGAAGAAGCCTTTTTGAAAGCACTGCTTTCCGTTGGATATGAGTTCCCGGAAAAAAACATACTGCTCTCCACAGGTCCTTTTGAAAGCAAAGCACTGTTTTTACCGGAGGCAAAAAGGCTCAGGGATCTGGGATTCAATCTGTATGCTACGCGAGGCACAGCTGACTATCTTCAGTACAACGGTATCCAATCAAAAGTGCTGTACTGGCCTCTCCAAAAAAGAGAACCGAACATACTGTCTTTTATCGAGGAAAGAAAACTCGATCTCATCATTAACATCCCTAAGAGCATTGAAGAAGACGAGCTGACAAACGATTATATAATAAGGAGAAAATCTGTGGATTTTAATATCCCTATAATCACAAACCTTGAGTTCGCAGAACGTTTCATCGACGCCATTTCAAAACTCGAACTGAAAGACCTGGCAGTCAAGCCCTGGGATGAATACTGACCTGGATGATGACTTGAGACTAGGCATGAAAGCCCCTGAAAGACTATAAAAATTATAGGAAAACTTGACTCATTTATGTTAGAATATATAATTGCAATATAATCAAAGAAGATGAAACAAGATCACACACAATCGGCAGAACGAACTAAAGTCCTTATCGTTGAAGATGAAATCATAGTAGCCAGAGATGTCTGTAATATGCTCCAGAGCCTAGGTTATAAAGCCATCAGTATAGCCTCCACTTCAGAAGAGGCAATTAAAGCGGCAAAGAAGAAAGCTCCTCATATCGTTCTTATGGATATTATGCTCGAGGGAAGAATGAGTGGAGTGGAAGCCGCTGACGTTATCTACACACAGCTCAACATTCCCGTTGTCTACCTCACGTCCTATGCAGATGAAAACACCATTCAAAAAGCTAAAAAAACAGAACCCTTCGGCTATCTTTTAAAACCATTCGAAGAACGCGATCTGCAGACAACCATTGAAATCGCTCTGTATAAATTTTCCATGGAAAGAAAGCTTAAGAGAAGGGAAAAGTGGTTGTCCACAATCCTTAAAAACATCGGAGACGGTGTCATTGCCACGGATAAAAATGGAAAAATCAATTTTATGAACGAGCAGGGAGAAGAAATAACCGGATGGAAACTTGATGATGCTTTTAATAAAAACCTAAGGAAAATCTATCCCATATTCAGTGAAAAAACAGCTGCCTCCCTGAAAATACCCATTGAAAAGTTATTAAAGGGAGAAAGGACCCGGATCCATCATGAAGTCGTGCTACACTCAAAGACAGGAGCCAAAGTCCCTGTTTACCAAGACATCAATCTTTCCCTGGATGAAGAAGGCCTGACAACAGGCCTCGTCGTAACTTTCTCAGACATCACCCAGCGCAAGAAAGCGGAAATACAGTTAAAAAAGTACTGGGAAGATCAAAGAAAGGCCTTGGAAGGAGTCGTTGAAGCCATGGCCTTCACCATAGAAACGAGAGACCCTTATACTGCAGGCCATCAACGCCGTGTCACAAAACTAGCCGTAAAAATAGCCAAAGAGATGAAGCTCGAACAGGATAAAATAGAAGGGATACGCATGGCAGGAACACTCCACGACATAGGAAAAATCTACATTCCTGCGGAAATACTGAGCAAACCAGGTAAAATCTCAGAAGTGGAATACAACATGATCAAAACCCACCCCAAAGTAGGAGCTGATATTCTTAAGTCCATTGAATTTCCATGGCCTATTGCCGACATTGTGAGACAGCACCACGAACGAATGGACGGAAGCGGGTATCCAGACGGCCTTTCCGGAGAGGAAATTCTCCTCGAAGCGAGAGTCCTGGCCGTGGCCGATGTGATAGAAGCCATGGCCTCCCACCGGCCTTATAGAGCTGCATTGACTCTTGAGGATGCCTTGAACGAAATCAACAAACACAAAGGGATCCTTTATGATAAAAAAGCAGCTGATGCGGCCATAGAGATCTGCAGTGAAGATGGCTTTTGTTTTGATTGATTCTGATTCCTGTAAAAACGAAATATTATGAAGAGATACTCTGTCACCTTGCTGTTAGTGGGATCCATAGTCTTTGCCATCGGAGGACTCGTCGGCTTCCTCCTCCTTTTTATTCCGGACTTTAATATGTACTGGCTGATCCTTTCCCCTATCATCCTTGCATTCTATGAAGCCCCTGCTGTCTTTCTGTACCGGCTCTATAAAAAACACAAAAAAAAGACAGAATGAGCTGCCTGCGGCCGGTGCTATTCATAGCGGAGACTTTCTACAATATCCAGTTTCATAGCCCTCAGCGCAGGCGTTAATCCGGCTACAAAACCTGCGATCACCATAAAAAAAGCAGTTACCATGGAGGTAAAAAGGGAATTCTCCGGGGAAAAAAGCATCATAAGCTGCGGACTCTGGGTTCTCAAGACTTCCACAAGAACTGACAAACCGGCATTCACTCCCAATCCTATTCCCAATCCGATCAGGCCTCCGACAAAAATCAAAACAAACGCCTCGGTAAAAAGCTGAAAGAATATGTGCTTTTTTAGGGCTCCAATAGCTCTGCGTATCCCTATCTCTCTGGTGCGCTGGGTCACAACAAAAAACATGACATTCATCACTCCCACAGCCCCTATCATCAGTGTGATCACTCCCACTCCCCCTAAAAAAATCTGAAGTCCCAGCACAATATATTCTAAAAAATCCATGCCTTCTATCATGCTCCACACAGAGAGGGCATCCTCATTTTCAGCATCGAACCGGTGCACCCGGGCAAGGATTCTTCGGATCTCCCGCTCTGTTTCATCAAAGCGATTCTTATCTACCGGTGAGACCAGAATACGCGACAGGTACTTATTACCGCTGAAGTCCTTCAGGGCCGTGGTGAACGGGATAAGCATCTTTTCATCATCCAAAGAATTGTTGATTGATAATTGATATCCTTTGGCTTCTGCGGTTCCTATGGCCCTGTAGCGGATGCCGTTCACACTGATGTATTCTCCTGATATATCATTAGTCCGGCTTCCGAAAAGCCTTTCTTGAATGGTTGCCCCAAGGAAACAAATCCTCTCTCTCCGGTCTATATCTCCTTGATTGATGAATCTCCCTTTTCTGACCTTATAGTTTCTCATCGTCAATGTGCCCGGAACCACTCCTAGAGTGTGCACAGCCCTGCTTTCATTCCCATGCTTGACTACAAGATTACCGCAGTCATATTCCGGCAGTGCCCTTTCTACTTCATAAGAGAAGGAGTTAAGGGCCCTTACATCCTCCTCTGTCAATCTGACTCTCCTGGCTTGACTAAAAGAGCCTCTTTCGCTCTTCAACCGACCTCCGCTGACATATATGGTCTTTTCACCCATTTTGCCAAATTCGCGTTCGAAAAAACCCTGAAATCCGGTGCCGAATCCTATTAAAATGATGATAGAAGCGATTCCCCAAAATATCCCGAACGTAGTAAGGAAGCTCCGAGACTTGCTGGTCCGGATTTCCAAGAAGGCTTGGCCTATCAGCTCTCCCGTCAGAGTGCGGGAAGTCCAGAGCGGTTTGGGTTCTTTCTTTCCGGAAACAGTCTCCCCCCGCTCATACTGAAGCGCTTTTACCGGCTCCATCTCAGCCGCATTTCTTGCCGGGATATAACCAGACAGAACCCCCGTTAAAATCATCACAAAAACAACGATTAACGACAGCTCAACGGAATTCTGAGGAAGAGGAATAGATGGAGGCAGAGGCAAGATATTGAACGCACCCAAAAGAGCGGACCCAAGAAGAAATCCAATAAAGCCCCCGAGCATGGTAATAAAAAGGGCTTCGGCCAGAAAATGGAGCCTTATATCCCTTTTTTTTGCTCCCACAGCTTTGCGGATCCCTATTTCGTGGATCCGTTCCTGCACAGAGACCAGCATGATGTTCATCACACCGACCCCGCCCACAAAAAGAGTCACCACACCGATCAAACCCAGGAGTATGTTCAGCCCAAGGGCTAAAATGTTGAACATCTTTTCAAAAAAAGCGAATTCAAAAATCATCAACGCTTCATTGTCCTCTGGATCGAAGTTATGGCGTTCTGCAAGAAGGCTGCGGATTTCAGAGACAACCTGCCCGGATTTGATGCTCTCTTTCGGTGTGACAAAAACAAGATCCAGGCTCTTTCCGTCTCCCCACAACTGCTGTGCTGTGCTGAGAGGGATGAGGATCTGATCATCATGACGGCTGTTTATTGTGGAACTCTGCAGTTCTTTTTCCACCGCCAGGCCCACCACGTGAAAAGTCACTCCTTGGATCTTCATTTTCCTGCCGACCGGATTGGAGATCTCCCCGAAAAGCTGTTCCCTGACATTATTCCCTATAAAAGCAAGCCGTCTTCGGTTTTTTATGTCATATTCAGAAATAAACCGCCCTTTGGCTACTTCCCAGTTGTTCATCTCCTTGGCCGCAGGGATCACTCCGCGGATATTGTACTGTCTGGAATCGTTTTCGACCTTGACATAAAACCACCGCATCACCTGCGGATTTATTCCACGGACCGAAGAGCATTGGATGCGGATGGCCTCAATGTCTTTCATCTCTGGAACGATCGGCCTTCCCGTCTTGTATCCACCCACCCCGATGGAGGTATGGCCGGGCAGAAAAACCACCAGGTCTTCCCCGATCTGACTCATTCCCTCCCACATAAAATCACGAAACCCGAACCCCCATCCGAGGAGGATCATAATGGCCATGATCCCCCAGATGATTCCGAAAAGGGTGAGTGTACTTCGAAGACGGTGAGCTTTCAGGTCTGTGACGGCCTGTCGGATCACTTCATTTAAAAGCATTTCCTTCTCTTTTCAAAGGGAAATCTCACCTTCTTTGCATAAAATGCTATCTCGGAAGAACAACGACCTGACCTTCCTCCAGACCCGATAAGACCTCTGTAAAAAGACCATCTGAGATGCCTCTTTTGATCTCGACCTTGCGCACGCCCTCCTCAACTGCCTTATCCTCCACATTCACAAAAGTCATGCCCTCTTCATATATGACAGCGCCTTCAGGAATCAGAAGAACATCCTGATGCTCTTCAAGAATGATCTCCGCGTCCGCTGACATACCCACTCTCAATCTGTCCTCCGGGTCATTAACGGTGGCTCTTATCTCAAAATTAATGATTTCTTCCTTCTCCCGTCCCTGAGGGCTTATTTGAATCAACCGGGCGTCAAAATGTTCCTCAGAATAAGCCTCCACAAAGACTCTTGCCGGAAGATCCAGGCGGACTTTTCCGATATCTGCCTCATCCACATCCCCGCGGAACTGTTTCTCTGAAACATCAGCAACCGTCATGATAACCGTCCCCCCGTAAGCCGAAGATACGGGAATGACAGCTCCTCCTTTATCTGTATCCCGTGAAAGCACAATTCCGGAAATGGGAGCTTTTAATGTCATGCTGTTGATGGCCTCTCTTGCCTCTGTTTCAATCTCCCTTTTATCTTCTTCGCTCAGTTCAATCCCCTCAACAAGTTCGGATAAATCCGCTCCCTGCTCCAACACTCGAAGTTGAGCCATGGACGCATAAAACCGCGCCTTAGATGTTCTGTAATCCGCTCTGGTCTGGTCATGTTCCTCAGCCGAAATAAGTTTGCTTTCAAAAAGCTCTTTGCTTCTAAAATATTTCTTTTCAGATACTTCCTTATCAAAGGCGGCTGCTTTGACCTCAGTCCTTGCCTGCACCAGTTCAACCGGAGTGGCCTGCGGTACTATATCAACCAGCTTTTGCCCAACACTGACCTGATCCCCTTCCTCAACATAAAAGTGCTTTACGATTCCTCCTATTTTTGACTTGACCTCAGCCTTAAAAAGCGCTTCGATCTTGCCTGTGGCGACCACGGTCCTGGAAATATTCCCTTTCTCCACTTTGGCTGTGTTTTCCGTTTGAACATCGCTCTTCTTCTGGCAGCTCTTCAAGCCCAGAAAAACAAGAAACGCAACAACAATGAGAACCACAATGGTTATAATGACTTTCTTCATAGGCAGTCTCTCCTCTATGGGTTTTCACATATTCTTCTCAAAACTCTCTCCAACCAAAATCCATAATCAAAATCAGAAATACATGCGGGGTTCCTGTTCCCCATACAAACAAAGACCTCTCTTATTAATACGTATTAAAGTCTGTTTTAGTTCTCGGTCTTTTCGCTTTTAACTGGCTATCCTGCGGAAAAGACTTTCAGGCCCCGTATAAGGGGTGTTCCGTCCGATGACAATAGAGTCAGCCGGACTTTTGATACTTCGGCAGGATGAATCCTCTGTATTCTTTTGTGCCCTATGGACCGGCCTTTGGCCAGTATCTGCCACTTCTCAGGTCCCACCAAACCTTCAATACAGTATTCCCGCACCCGCTCGCCCTTTGTCATATCTTCCATGATGCTGGCATGATCAATCACTTCGGGCTTCTTCATTTCCAATTCAACAGATCCCCCGCTCCCCCTGCCCGTTTCTCCAGGAAGATTGCCTGACTCCATATGGATATACATCACTCTGCCATTGAAGGAAACCGCTGCAGTGCTTGGCAACAAAAACCGCATACTGAGCTCCCATAGCCTTGGCTGCTTCCATCCACTGGTCCGTATCAAGCTTTTTCGGATTATATGTATCCGGAGCCGGAAGATCTTTCCAGGTCCGCCAATCCCAGCCAGGTTTGTACACAGGAATATCAAAATGAAAAAACATCCCTAACTCCATATCCTGCCACTGTGCCTGCTGTGCTGTGGGAGAAGGACGTTTTTCATAAAATATTTCATCCTGCCACGGCCTCACATGCCTATCTGAACAGATTGCAGCCGCAGCCAGGGAGCTTTTTTAAAAAAGTTCGTCTCCTCATCTGTTTATCCTTTTTTTACCTGACCCATTCATAAAAATCAAGGAAATGGAACTTATCAGACTAGGGTGGTACCTAATGGGATGTCCCCCTTAAAAAAAAACGCTCCCGACGGGATTTGAACCCGTGTCGCCGCCTTGAAAGGGCGGTGTCCTAGGCCAGGCTAGACGACAGGAGCGTGTTGTGCATGGTGAGCCGTGCTGGATTTGAACCAGCGACACCCGGCTTAAAAGGCCGGTGCTCTACCCCTGAGCTAACGGCCCATGCAAAAATAGTCTTGTATTTATAAAGGAAAATTAAAAAAGAGTCAATATTAAGCCAAAAAAAGGAATTTCGTATCAGTCGAGATTCTCAAACCTCAGGATAATCCATCTCCCTGTGTGCGTGATATTATTTCCCGGATCCGTAAGTTCATACTGCCTCATAGAAATTTTATAATTGGCTTCCTCCCCATTGCGAGTAACTTTTATATCAACTTCTTTTTTATGGACATTACCTTCAAACTGACGGATTCTCGGAAAATCCCCTCCAAGGGAAAAGAGGGAGATTTTCTCTTCCCGCTCTGCGGCTTGCTCTGTCTCGTTGTATTCCTTCTGAAGTGCTTTATGTTCTTCATACAGCTTGTTATAATTTTCTTCAGCTTCGTTGAACTTGTCTATGTTAGCCCTTGTACGACGCCTCTCCATCTCAAATTTAGCCACATCCATGGCATCTCTAGCGTCAAGAGTCTCCGTTGTTAGATCATCTAGTTGCTTCTTTAGTTCCTTTTCTTTTTGATCCATCTCGACCAGAGCGAAAGGTTCAGTGTATTCTTCGGAAACATTCACTATCTCCCATGAATCAAACTCAAAATCAGCTGGTTCAATAGCCATGGTGGAAAGTGTGTTCAGGTCATTAAATGACATGGCATTAAAATATCTGTCTAAAAGGGCCTCCTCTGGGTGTGAGGAACAGCTATGGATAACAAATATCAGAAGTACAATCCCTAAGTAAGAGAAAATCTTCTTATTCATTTTTCCTCCTTCCTTCTCATTTTTCTAAATTTTACTTTTTTTTAAAGTAAAAAAGCAAGTTTAAAAAGAATGTTTTGCGAAAAATATTTCTTGTTACATGAATCCTCGGGAAAAATTCTTTTTTTATCCTACTGTAAGACAAACACAATCAAGGTCAAAAAGCTACATATATGTGAGGAGATTATAGAAAATAATCACTCTTAAATCAATTCCTATGCAAAATCAATTTTTTCATTGACAAGAGAAATAATTCAAAATAGAATTGACATGCAGGAATAAAAAGAAGGAAACATAATTTATTTAAGATTGTAATTCATTGATGCAGGAAAGTTTCTTTTAAGACAGGAAGGCTATTTATAGAGGTCTTTTTATGTCTATTGTGAGTCACTACTCACAAGTATTGAAAAAATTATGTTTTTACAAAATTGCTTTCATACTTTACCTAAATACCGCACCCCAACCACAATAATATCTTTAAGGAGGATCTATGGAAATCCAGGAAAAAGTGTGCTTTGAGGAAGATCTAAATCTTGACTTTTTGGAAACAATAAAGGAACTCAGTCACTGCGAAGAAATAGACCGCTGCATTCAGTGCGGCACATGTTCCAGTTCCTGTCCGGATGCGGCTTACATGGACCTTACTCCAAGAAAAATAATGGCCCTAACCAAAGGCGGTTTTGAAGATACGGTTTTAAAAAGCTTCACTCCATGGCTTTGTGCTTCCTGTTACAGTTGTCAGGTTCGCTGCCCCGCAAAAATAAAAATCACTGATGTCATGTACGCCATTAAAAGGCTCTCGATTGAAAAGAACAAGTGGCCATCCAGATTCCCCATCCCGGTTATGTACAAAGAAATGCATAAAATACTGATAAAAAACGGCCGGAGTTCAGAGCTATGGCTCATGCTCAATCTTTATCTCAAGACTCTTAATCCTTTCGGCCTTTTCAAGATGGCCCCTTTAGGTCTCAAACTGATGAAAACAGGACGAATGAGTATAAAAAAAGAATCCATTAAAAACAAAAAACAGCTGGAAAAACTTCTGAAAACGTTAAAGGAGGAAGCTTGATGAAGGAATACATATACTATCCTGGATGTTCTGCTAAGACCAATGCCAAACACTATGAAGAATCTATTCTTCCCGTTTTTAAGATCCTGGGCATGGAACTTGAAGAAATGCCTGACTGGAACTGCTGTGGTGCCACGGCTTCAATGTCTGTGGATGACAAAAAAGCTGCAGCCATAAACGGACGAAATCTTTCTATCGCAGAAAAAGCGGGAAAAGATATCATCGCGCCCTGTGCGGCCTGCTATTTATCCCTAAAAAAAGCAAATAATTTCCTCAAAGAGGGTTCGGAAGAATCAGAAAAAATCCTTTCCCAATTAAAAAAATTGGGTCTTGAGTACAAAGGAAACACCAAGGTCAAACATCCTATTGAGGTTCTGACTAAAGAAATAGGAATAGATCGGATAAAAGAAAAGGTCCAGCAGGAACTTAAGGGACTCAAAGTGGCTTCTTACTACGGCTGTCAAGTGGTAAGGCCCTTCACAGAATTTGACGATGCGGATTATCCGCAAAGCATGGATAGTCTCCTTCAGTCATTGGGTGTGGAAACGGTTGATTTCACAGCCAAAACCAAATGCTGCGGAGGAGCCCTCACAGCCAATCTAGAAGAACTCGGAGCCAGACTCAATTATATCATCCTTAAAGAGGCTCAAAAAAAAGGGGCTGATGCCATTGTAACCATGTGCCCGCTCTGCCTTTTTAATCTTGAAATAACCCAAAGCAAAATAAAAAAAATATTTAAGGAAGACTTTAAAATGCCCATCCTGTTTTTCAGTCAGCTCATGGGACTGGCATTCGGACTCTCGAGAGAAGAGATGGGGTTTTCACGTTCCCTTATTCAAACCAAACAAATATGGGACAAAATCGAAACCGGAGGAATCAATGTCTGAAAACGGCCAACCAAGGATAGGAGTTTTTATATGTCACTGCGGAGCCAATATTGCTAGCAAAGTAAACGTCTTTGAAGTAGCTGAGTTTGCCTCAAAGCTCGATAATGTCGCCTTTGCCACAGAATACAAATTCATGTGTTCTGACCCCGGACAGGACCTTATAAGGAAAAGCATCAAGGAATATAATCTCAACAGGGTCATCGTTGCATCCTGTTCTCCTTTGATGCACGAACCTACTTTTAGGTCTGTCACTTCTGAAGGGGGTCTGAATCCTTTCTATTTCCAGATGACAAATATCCGAGAGCATGTTTCCTGGGTTACAAAAGAGCCGGAAGCGGCCACAAAAAAAGCAAAAACTCTTATTGCAGCAGCAGTAAAAAGAGTTGCTTTACATGAAGCGTTAGAAAGAAAAGAAGTTCCTGTCAGACCTGAAGTGCTTATTGTGGGAGGGGGCATCGCAGGTATTCACGCCGCTCTTACCTATGCCAACTCAGGTAAAAAAGTCTACTTAGTAGAGAAAGAAGCCTCTATTGGAGGTCATATGTCCATGCTGGATAAAACATTTCCAACCTTAGACTGTTCAGCTTGCATATTGACCCCAAAGATGTCAGATATAGGGAAACATCCCAATATTGAACTTTTAACCTACAGTGAAGTCAAAGAAGTTACTGGTTTCGTTGGTAACTTTAAAATAAAGATCAACAAAAAAGCAAGGTATGTGGATGCGGATAAATGCAATGGCTGTGGAATGTGCTGGGAAAACTGTCCTACTGTCATTTATCCTTCAGAAAGAATCATAAGAAAAAAAGATTTAATCATCAAACGACTTGAAAAAGAAAATTAAAATGACCCTTCGAGAAATAACAAAAATACTAAAGGCGAGTATCATATGTGGAGAATCCCATCTTGATGATAAAATTGAATTTGCCGGCGGTTCAGATCTGATGAGTGATGTTCTGGCGTTTGCGAAACCAGGGATTCTTCTTCTCACAGGCCTCAGTAACTCTCAATCCGTACGCACAGCGGACATTATTGAGGCAAAGGCTATTGTTTATGTCCGAGGAAAAAAGCCTGACCCGGAAGGAATAGAACTCGCAAAAAAAAAGGATATCCCTATCCTCCTGACAGACTATATGATGTATACAGCCTGCGGTCTGTTATACAATCACAATATGCCCGGAGTGTATCCTGAAGATAGTAAAAAATCATGATTGAAAAAGAGAACGTTCTAGCAAAAAAATATGATATCCAGGGAAAAGATTTCAGCCATGCCGGGACTATATCAAGTGAAATCAAAGAAATCCTAGAAGAAACAGGAGTCTCAACTTCCATCATAAGGCGTGCGGCTATTGCGACCTATGAAGCAGAAATGAATGTGGTGATGTATGCCAATAAAGGCATTCTTTATTTTACACTTGATCCAGATTCAATCCGTCTAAAAATAGACGATGAAGGCATGGGGATAAAAGACATATCTCTTGCGATGAAAGAAGGTTATTCAACAGCAACAAATGAGTACAGAGAAATGGGATTCGGAGCCGGGATGGGGCTTCCCAATATAAAAAAAAATGCTGACAAATTCACTATATCATCCCGTCCAGGAAAAGGGACAATCCTTGAGATCCTTTTTTTCTTAAATGAATCGGAGAAATTATGAATCGCTATCTTCATTTTGTCAGAGTAGACGAGAATAAATGTCTAGGCAGAATGAAATGTATGCGTGTCTGCCCAACAGAAGCCATAAGGGTAAGAGGCGGGAAAGCAAAAATAGATAACGAGAAATGCATTGATTGTGGCGAATGTATTACCGCCTGTCCTTCTGGCGCTATCTATCCCCTCACTGATCCTTTCGGAGAATTGACGAAATTCAGACATACCGTAGCGATCCCGTCCCCTGCTCTCTACGCTCAGTTCGGTCAAAAAATCACCCCAGCTAAAATTCTAAACGGACTTAGAAAATTAGGATTTGATGATGCCTATGACTTGGCTTTCAGTTGCGGAGAGATCAGTTTTGCCATACAGGAATATCTAAAGGAGAAAAAAAACTCAAGACCTTTAATTATGAATACTTGTCCCACAGTGGTGCGTCTTATCCAAGTCAAATATCCTTCCTTAATCAACCATATAACTCCTATAGATATCCCCAGAGAAATTGCTGGGAGGGAAGTCAAACAGAAAAAATCAAAGCAGTATGGACTTGAAGAAAAAGAAATAGGAGCTTTCTATATAACACCCTGCCCTGCAAAAATGATTTCCATAAAACAACCTGCGGAAAAGGAAAAATCATATCTTGACGGCGCTATTTCAATATCTGATATATACGGACCACTCCTTTCTGCAATGGGAAACGGGGATATCGAAGAAGCTGATGAATCTATTGGTAAACTCTGTATATTAGGACTAGGTTGGGCTATGGCAGGAGGGATATCCAGAACTCTAAAGCTTTCGAATTCAATCTTTGTATCGGGGCTTCCGGAGATACTCAAAGTATTCAATGATATGGAGAGGGGGAAGCTGCAACATATAGATTTTATAGAGGCCTATTCCTGTCCCCACGGTTGCATTGGCGGTTCTCTTACAGTGGAAAACCTTTATGTATCTTACAATAAAATTCTTAAGCTGATTGAAGAACTTGAATTGAGAAAAATCGGAAATTGCCCGGATATGAGAGAAGTCAGGAAGAAATATTCTCAGGGTTATTTCTTTAAAGAGCATAAGCTTCATCCCCGTCCGTTGAAACCTTTAAATGATGACCTGACCATTGCCATAAAGAAACGCAAAGAAAAAGAAAAAATATATGAAACATTGCCAAAGATAGATTGCGGTGCCTGCGGCTCTCCAACCTGCGCAGCCTTTGCAGAAGATGTGGTCAAAAAGGAAGTTTCCGCTTTGGATTGTGTGTTCATGCTTCCAAAAAAACTCAAAGACCTGGCCCACGAGTTATCAGATATGTTAGACAAGTCTAAATCAAAAAGTGGATCCAGGCAGAAAAAAACACAAAAAAAGGAAAACGGAGAAAAAAATGAAGCTTGAGGAGATCAAAAAAAGACTGAACTTAACAATACTTTCTGCAGAAGAATGCCTGGATAATGAAGTTTTTGGAGCTTATACAAGTGACCTGTTATCAGATGTCATAGCAAACAGTAAAGAAAAATACCTCTGGATAACCTTACAGGTCCACCTCAATATAATCGCCGTAGCAAAACTTAAAGAACTGGCCGGAATAATCATAGTCAATGGAAGAAAACCCGATTCTGACACATTAATAAAAGCTGAGGAAGAAAAATGTCCTTTATTCTCAACCAAAAAAAATTCTTTTGAAACGTCTGGAGAACTTTATCATTTATTAAAAGGTAAATAATTGGATACACTAACGAAAATAAAAGCTGATCTGCATATTCACACATGCCTTTCCCCTTGTGGTGACCTTGAAATGTCTCCACAGAGCATTATCCAGCAAGCAAAAACAAGAAATATAGACCTTATAGGAATATGCGACCACAACACGGCAGAAAATGTCCCTGCCTTAAAAAAAGCAGCTGATAAACTCCAAATCCAGGTGCTGCCTGGAATGGAAGTGACAACTCAAGAGGAAGTCCATATCTTGGCGCTATTCAATACAATAGCTTCCGTGTTAGAACTGCAAAAAACCATATACAAAAACCTTCCCGGAGAAAACGACGAAAAAACATTTGGAATGCAGGTTGCTGTTAATGAAAGAGGAGAAGTCCTTCATTTCAATAAACACCTGCTTATCGGAGCAACCATCCTGTCCTTAGATAAAATAGTTCAGCTCATCCACTCTATGGGCGGACTGGCCATCGCTTCACATATAGACAAATCGGCATTCAGTATCATAAGCCAGTTAGGATTTATTCCCGATAATATCAAGCTTGATGCTTTGGAAGTTTCTCCCTTAACCTCTGTGGAAGAAGCCCAAAAAAGATATAAGCCAGAACTGCCTTTGGTGTGTTTTTCTGATGCCCATTTTTTAAAGGAAATAGGACAATGCTGTACGCTTTTTTATATAGAAAGGAGCAGTATCCAGGAAATCAAAAAAGCATTCCTCAACCAAGAAGGAAGAAAAATAGTTCATTAACAGGATAAAAATGGAAGACCTATCATTACATATTCTAGATATTACAGAAAACTCAATAGAAGCAAAGGCTAATAAAATTGAAATAATCATTGTTGAGAATAAACAAAAGAATCTATTATCTATAAAAATCATTGATAATGGATCCGGTATGGATAAAAAAACAATAAGAAGTGCTGTCAATCCTTTCTACACAACAAAAAAAGTCCGTCGATTTGGTTTGGGTCTATCCATGCTATCGAATGCTGCCAAAACTGCCAATGGAGCTTTCTCTATCTCATCAAAAAAAAATAAAGGAACAATAGTAAAAGCCGAGTTTGAGTACGGCCACATTGACCGACAACCTTTGGGAGATATGCAACAGACTATATTAACTCTTGTTATGGGTAATCCAGAAATAAATTTGTTCTATACTCACATAAAAAACCACCATAAATATTTTTTTAGTACAAAAAAAATAAAATCAATGATCAACGGAAAACCAATAAATTCTCCTACAGGAATAAAAGCCATTACAGAAGATTTTAAAAGAAATAAAAATAACCACTTGGAGGAAACAAATGAATGATGAAAAACTGCTCAAAATCATCGAGAAATATGCTGATGAAGAGGGCGCCCTCTTGAACATTCTCCTTGAAACGCAAAAAAAATACAACTATTTACCAAGAGAGGTACTTAGTAAAATATCCTCTGAACGCAACATCCCTCTCTCACGTCTTTACAGTGTTGCTACATTCTTTAAAAATTTCAGTCTTACGCCTAGAGGAAAACATACTATTCATGTTTGTATGGGAACTGCGTGCCAAATTTGGGGAGGGAAGAAACTTGTCGATAAAGTGGGAGAAGATTTAAATATTAAGCCTGGAGAGACAACAGAAGATCTCAACTTTACCCTTGAAACAATAAACTGCCCGGGCACATGTGGCCTTGCTCCCGTAGTAATGATAGATAGTGAAATTCATGCAAAAGTTAGTCGAAATAAGATATCTTCATTAATTAAGAAATATAAAAAATAAACGAGGAGGGTAAAATGCCTAAACTGACTCTTAAAGACCTGGTTAAAAAAAGAGAAGAAGTTAAGAAAAAAATAACACTTCGAGAAGGCGGTAAGTATAAGGCAAAAATTACTGTTCATATGGGTACATGTGGAATTGCAGCAGGAGCTCGGAAAGTTATGGATGCCCTTCTTAAAGAGATCGAGAATAGAGATATTTCAGATATTCTCATAACAACTTCAGGATGCGCTGGATTATGCAGCCGTGAACCGATGGTTACGGTAGAATTAGTTGGAAAAGCTCCTGTTAAGTATATAGATCTAAACAGCGAAAAAATTAAGGAAATACTTGATAAACATGCGTTAGGAGGGAATATTGTCACCGAATATGCCCTTGGTTACGGAAGTGAAAAGACTTCAGATTAAGGAGGAATTAAATGCCTTATCGATTACATTTAATGATTTGTGCCGGCACAGCATGCGTATCCAATAAATCATTCCAAATAAGAGAAGCTTTAAACCGTGAAATAAAAAAGCACAACTTAGAAAATGAAATACTAATCGTCATGACAGGGTGCAACGGTTTTTGTGCAGCTGGCCCAATTATGATTGTTCAACCTGATGAGATCTTCTATCAGAAACTAACTGAAAAAGATATTCCCCATCTTGTTGAAGAACATTTTCTTAAAGGCAGACCAGTTAAAAAACTCATGTATACCCCTTCAAAAGAAGCAGAACCCATTCCAAAGATGTCAGATATTTCTTTTTTCCAAAAACAGGTGCTCATCGCCTTGAGAAATAAAGGAATAGTGGATCCAGAAAAGATAGATGATTATATCTCCCGTGATGGATACAGCGCTCTGTCTAAAGTTCTAACTGAAATGAAACCGAAAGATGTTATCAATGAGATTAAAAAATCCGGGCTGCGGGGCAGAGGAGGCGGGGGATTCCCAACCGGAGTAAAATGGGAATTTGCCCATAATGCTGAAGGGGACCAAAAGTATGTTATTTGCAATGCTGACGAAGGTGATCCCGGAGCCTTTATGGACAGAAGCATAGTGGAGGCAGATCCATTTACAATCTTAGAAGGAATGACTATCGGGGCTTATGCCATGGGAGCCAGTAAAGGTTATGTTTATGTAAGAAGCGAATATCCACTTGCTGTTGAAAGGATGTTGAGTGCAATCAAACAATCAAGAAACTACGGACTATTAGGAGAGGATATTCTCGAATGTGGTTTTGACTTCAACGTTGAAGTCATTCAAGGTGCTGGCGTCTTTGTGTGCGGTGAAGAGACTTCCATGATTGCTTCAATAGAAGGGAAAATCGGGGAGCCTAAGCCGAGACCTCCCTACCCTGTAGAAAAAGGATTATGGGGGAATCCTACAAACATAAATAATGTCGAGACTTGGGCAAATGTACCAATAATCATAAACCGTGGAGCAAACTGGTTTTCAAGCATTGGAACGGAAACAAGTAAAGGGACAAAAGTCTTTTCAGTGGCGGGAAAGATAAAAGACGCTGGTTTGGTTGAAGTTCCTATGGGTATCACCTTGGGGGAAATAATCTATGATGTGGCTGGAGGAATACAAAATAACAAGAAATTCAAAGCCGTTCTAATCGGAGGCCCCTCTGGAGGATGCCTTCCAGCTGACTGCCTAAATCTGCCTATAGACTACGAAAGCTTAACAGATGCCGGTGCTATGATGGGTTCAGGAGGCTTGGTTGTTGCAGACGAAGGTAACTGTATGGTTGAGATGGCAAGATATTTTTTAGGATTCACGGTAGATGAATCCTGTGGGAAATGCACTCCTTGTAGAGAAGGAAATAAAGCAATGTTTGACATCCTTACTCGTATTACGCAGGGAAAAGGAACTGAAGAAGATTTGGTTCTGTTAGAAGATTTAGCCCATTCTATCAAAGACACCGCCTTATGCGGACTGGGGAATACAGCTCCAAATCCCGTTTTAACAACTTTACGCTATTTTAGAGATGAATATATCTCCCATATAAAATACAAAAAATGTCATTCTGGCGTTTGTACAGATCTAGTGCCTTCTCCCTGTCAAAATGCCTGTCCTATTGAAACAGAAGCATCTTCCTATATAGCTCTCGTTGCTCAAGGTGACTTTAAAAAAGCCCTGGAAGTGAACCGCTGGGTAAATCCTTTACCGAGTGTGTGCGGCCGGGTATGCCACCATCCTTGTGAGACAAGATGCAGAGCCGGAGATATGGATAAACCGATCTCCATAAGAGCTCTCAAAAGATTTCTCACTGACTATGAAAAATCAACTGGTGAAAAGCCTAAAGTGGAACCAGTTCCCCAAAAATATGAAAAAGTCGCCATCATAGGTTCGGGTCCTGCCGGACTCATGGCTGGGTGGGATCTGGTAAAAAGAGGCTACAAACCAACGATCTTTGAAGCCGAATCTGTGCCTGGAGGAATCTTATCCTGGGGCATACCAGAGTATAGACTCCCCCAAGATGTTCTTCAATCTGAGATCGATGATATAAAGGAAATGGGGGTTGAGATTCAAACCAATACCACAATTGGAAAGGATCTCCAGATAAATGACCTTTTTGACCAAAACTATAAGGCATTATTTATTGCTACCGGAGCTCTGGTAAATTCCAAACTGGGTATCCCCGGAGAAGACACAGAAGGAGTTATTGATCCTCTCCAATTTCTCAAAGAATACAATTTAAATAAAAAGGCAGAAATAGGCAAAAAAGTAGCTGTGATAGGAGGAGGGAATACAGCCATAGATGCGGCCCGCACTGCCTGGAGGTTAGGAGCTGAGGTGACCATCCTTTACAGACGAACAAAACTGGAAATGCCTGCCAATGAGGAAGAAATCGATGAGACCTTGAAAGAAGGAATTAAAATTGAATTTTTGACTCTTCCTGTTGAGGCCT